>CAZBXJ010000095.1:0-4552 GCA_964495775.1 uncultured Thermoplasmatales archaeon
TTACATTTTGGAGGTAAAAATATGCATGCAAGAAGGTTAAGTATAGCTATTCTGGTTTTAATTGGGTTGATGACACCATCCTTTATGGTTGCTGAAACCAAAGATAGATTGAGTGTAGGAAATGCGGATGCTACACAGCTAGGAGGAAATATTCTATATGTGGGAGGAAATGGACCAAATAATTATACAACGATAACTGCTGCATTAAATGTAGCAAATGATGGAGACACCATCTATGTTTATTCTGGCACTTACTATGAAAACATTGTTATTACTAAAAAAATATCTCTTATAGGGGAAAATCCAAAAACAACTATCATTGATGGAAGAAATATGGGAAATGTAGTTCATATTTTGAGTGATAATATCCTAATATCTGGTTTTACATTAACAAATAGTGGATGGGAGGATGATGAGGCAGGTATAATGATAAACGGCGATTATTGTTTAATTTTCGATTGTTTAATATTAAATAACAATAGAGGAATTTATGGAGAATATGCAGACCATAATATTATTACAAACTGCTCAGTTTCAGACAGTAAATGGTTGAGTAACATTGCTTTTTACCATTCCAACTATAACCACCTTGAAAATCTGGATG
Source organism: uncultured Thermoplasmatales archaeon (assembly GCA_964495775.1). Classification (GTDB taxonomy): domain Archaea; phylum Thermoplasmatota; class E2; order UBA202; family JdFR-43; genus JAPDJP01. Next base: position 605 of record CAZBXJ010000095.1, read on the forward strand.
TAAAAAGGTCAAGGCTCTCTGGTATATACTTTGGCTATGGTAATTATAACAGTATAGAAAAATGCAATATTGCAGATTGTTATCAAGGATATGGAATCGGAATAGATTACTGTTCTCATTGTAGTGTATCAAACTGTACAGCAAAAAGAGCAGTTAATGGTATAAAATTATTCGATTCTGATAATAATATGTTCTGCAACAATACTCTTGAAGAAAGCAAGGGAAGCGGAATAGCTATGTATTCATCTTCTGACAACAATGTTTTCATAATGTGTAAATCTACAAGAAATGGAAAAAATGGAATGTATATGGAAAATTGTAAAGGAAATACCATTGAAAACTGCCGATTTGTGAATAATAGCATATGTGGTATATATATGGAATCATCAGGAGACAACACCATTAAAATGTGTAACATAAAAAATAATGCACAGATTGGTGTGTATCTGAATAAATGTACAGATGCGGTTTATCTTAACTATAACAATATATACGGCAATGGATGGGGGGTATGGGCAAACGGGAGTATATGCGATGCCCGCTATAATTATTGGGGGTGCATTCTTGGTCCACTTACATTTGGTTTGATAGGCGATGGAGTTGGATGGAATAAAAATGGAAAAGTTATGTTCTTCCCATGGAAAATCGCTGAAATAAAATGGTAGCTCACAAACAGTCATTCTATGCTATCTTGTGGTATGAAAAAGCTCATGTTTATATGTAGGCGGGCTTTGACATAACACATAGCACAGCGAATTATAATGCAATAAATAAATGGGATGGGAGGTTAAACCTATGGTTTAGTGCCCGGACCGGGATTCGAACCCGGGTATGGGGGTCCGCAGCCCCCAAGGATATCCTGCTACCCCATCCGGGCTATTTCATTACTTCTAATGAACTCATTTTTTCAAATAGCAAATCATAATAAAAAGATTTGTCTACAGTTTTCATTTCTTCTTTGCTGATAAATTTGCTAAGCTTCTTTATACTTTTCCTCAAAACCCTATTATCTACTTTTAAGCCAAGCTCTTCAACAAATTTTCTTGCTTCTTTTTTGCTAATTCCATCGAAAACAAATGCATACCTTCCCTCATTTTTCGCTCCAATAAATTCTAAAGCATCCTTTATCTGTCTTTTGCATGAGGCATATAGCATGAATTCCATTTCAATATTTTTACATCTATTTCTTTTTTCTTTAAATGCTCTTTTAGCTCTTTCATAAGCAACCTCTAAATGCTCCTTTCCGCAAACCAAATCAGCATTTAAAACTTGAGCAAACTTAAATTTCCTTAATTTTTGCAAAACCTCCTCAACATCTATTTTTCCTTTTGCCCCTATAACAATCATTTTTTCTTTAGCATATTTTGCTTAAAAAGTTTTATGAATAACAATGATAGGCTTTGATGAAAGGACCCAAATGATTTTATTCAAGCTGGAAGTATGAATTATAGTGAGACATATTTGGGAGCATGAAAAATTTTTAGCAAATAGAAGTTCAGAGAAGAATGAACTCAAAAGAAGAAATTCATTCATAAGTATGAAAAAGGTGTTTCAATATCCGCCTAATATGCAGGATAAAAGGCAAAAGTTTTTATTTTTAATTTATCTTATTTCTCAATGGATGAAATTGAACATTTAAGGCAAGTACTTGACTATATGCCTTGCAAAGTTTGTGAGGAAAAGGTGCCAGAGGAAGAGAGAAAATATCTATGCACTGTATGTGCCAGAATAAATAGGGTGGTATCTGCAGAAAAAGCTATACCTAAATGGAAAGTTGAAGGAGAAGAGGTTGTTGCTATTGAAGGAATGGAAATCGAGGAATTGAAGCCAAAGGTAAAAATAATTGAAAGAGAAGAAGAAAAAGAGGAAGAAATTGAAGAAACAGAAAAAATAGAGGTTCTTGAAATTGGCGAGGAAATTAAGGAAGAAGAGGTGCAAATAGAAGAAGAGCTTCCGGAGTGGGAAGCTATAGGAGAGCCATATAAATACGGAGAATACACATTATATACAAAGGAAGTTGAATTAAAGGGAGGGAGAAAGCAAAAGATATACTTCTTTAGCAAAAAAGAGCAAGAAGATGCTATGCCGGCGCCATTGCCAGAAGGATATGAAGTTAAGGTTAATGATAGAACAGGATTGCCATTTCTGAAGAAAAAGACAGAGAAATAATGGTCTTAGATTACAATTTGCCAAAAGAAAAGATAGCGCAAACACCAACTTTTCCTAGGGATCATTGCAAATTGTTAGTTTTAAAAGGTGAAAAAATTGAACATCGCAAATTCTATGAAGTTGTAGATTATTTGGATAAAGGAGATGTGCTTGTTTTAAATGATACAAGGGTTATGAAGGTTCGTTTGTTAGCAAGAAAACCAACTGGAGGAAAGCTTGATATTCTGATTATAGGAGAGAGAAATGGATTTTATGAGTGTCTAATAAAAGGGAAATACAGGGAGGGAACAGAATTCTTCATTGCTGACAAAAAAGGAGAAATTTTGGAAAAGAAAGATGGAAGATGCTTAGTTAAATTACCATTAAGCATGGAAGAAATAGAAAAATTTGGAATAATGCCAACCCCTCCTTATATAAAGAGAGAAGTCGAGAATGAAGAGTGGTATCAGACAGTATTTGCAAAGAAAAAGGGCTCCATTGCCGCTCCAACAGCTGGTTTGCATTTTACGGAGGAATTGCTAAAGAAAATTGAGGAAAAGGGTGTAGAAATTGTTTATGTTACCTTGCATGTTGGCTTAGCCACCTTTATGTCCCCAGAAAAAATGAAGGATGAAAAGGAATATTATTGCATTAGCGAGGAATCAGCAGAAAAGATAAATAATGCGAAAGGGAAGGTTGTGGCTGTAGGTACAACAACAGTAAAAGCTTTGGAAAGTTCAGCAAAAAATGGAAGGGTAATTGCCTCAGAAGGCTGGAGCAATTTGTTTATTTCTTTGGAGCATAAATTTCAATCTCCTATTCAAGGAATGATAACAAATTTCCACATGCCCAACTCCCCTCCATTAATAATGACTGCTGCATTTGCAGGCAAAGAATTGCTTATGAAAGCATATGAAGAAGCTTTAAGAAAAGATTACAAGTTTTTAAGTTTTGGGGATGCTATGCTTATATTAAAATGTTCGAAATAATAGCTGAAAAAGGGAAGGCGAGAGCAGGAATAATTAAAGCAAGAGGTATTGAGGTAGAGACACCTGTTTTTCTTCCTGTTGCCACAAAGGCATGCATTAAAACCTTGCTTCCAAAAGAAGCGGAAGAAGTTGATGTTAAAGCAATTATTGTTAATGCTCTGCATATTTACAGGAGAGCCATGGAATTGGTTGAAAAAATAGGACTGCATAAATTTATGAGATGGAATGGAATTATATTTACAGATAGTGGAGGATTTCAATCAATAAAAAAATTTCCAGCTTTTGTTAAAGAAGAGGGCATAGCATTTAAAATGCCTGATGGGAGAGAGAAATTTTTTACTCCAGAAAAAAGCATAGAAGTCCAAAAAAGAATAGGAAGTGATTTTTTCTTTGCCTTGGATGATTGCCCGCCATATCCATATAGCAAAAAAAGGGTGGAGAAAGCGGTGGAGAGAACAATAAAATGGGCTGAAAAATGTCAGGGAGATAGAACATTTGCCATTTTGCAAGGAGGAATATATGAAGATTTAAGGAAATACTGTGCTGAGAAGCTTTCAAAAATGGATTTCTTTGGATTTGCAATAGGGGGGTTGTGCATAGGAGAGCCCAAAGAGGAGATGCATCGCGTGGTTAAGCTAAGCGTTGAATATTTGCCAAAAGAAAAGCCCCGCCATCTAATGGGGGTTGGTTCGCCAGAAGATATCTTGGAATGTGTAAAATATGGGATAGATATTTTTGATAGTGCCTTTCCAACAAGAAATGCAAGGCATGGAACAATTTTAACAAGCAAAGGAAAAATAAATTTGGGAAA
>CAZBXJ010000096.1:0-4551 GCA_964495775.1 uncultured Thermoplasmatales archaeon
TTATAGCGGAAGGAGATGTTGCAAGAGTAGAATTTTATTTGGATGATGAGCTTATGCATATAGATTATGACCCTCCATTCACTTGGAAGCTGAAAGGTATTATTGGCAAGCATGAAATTAAGGTTGTTGGTTATGATTTGGCAGATAATATGGCGGAGGATAAAGTGAATATTTTGGCGGTGATGCTATGAAACCAAGCATTGCAGTAGATGGAGTATTGATAAAAAATGGTAAAATTTTGCTAATAAAAAGGAAGAATGAGCCATTTAAAGGTAAATGGGCTCTGCCAGGTGGATTTGTTGAATACGGGGAGAGAGTGGAAGATGCTGTCCTAAGAGAATTTCAGGAAGAGGTGGGCATCAAGGCAAAAATAAAGAAATTGTTGGGAGTGTATTCTGATCCAAAAAGAGATCCGAGAGGGCATGTAATATCTGTTGTTTTCTTGCTGGAAGCAGAAGGAGAGCCAAAAGCAGGAGACGATGCAGCAGATGCAAAATTTTTTAGCTTGGATGAATTGCCACCACTGGCTTTTGACCACGAAAAAATAATAAAGGATGCAATAAGAGAAATAAAAGGATAGTATGCTTTGCATAGTAGTGTCAAAGGAAGATATTGCAAGTGTAAATATAGGAAGATTTTTGCTATCATTAGAGAAATGGAGGAAGAAAAATGGGGTTTATTACACAGATGATAAAATAATCTACTTTATTGAAGATACGCATATCTATCATGATAACATTGATAAAGAAATTGAGAGCAAAGGATATGAAGTTGATACAATAGTTTTTGCATCTCGTCATGCGTCAATGGCAAAAAGAAAGACATTGACGGTGCATGCTATTGGAAATTATAGCAGAGCGGAATATGGAGGAAAGGATGGAAGACTTGTTCCTTGTGAGCCATTACTTATGAGAAATGCTTTAGAATTGCTTAAAGAAAAAAATTTGGAAGGATATGAAGTTTGTTATGAAGCAACTCATCATGGTCCCTATTTGGAAAAGCCGTGCTTTTTTATAGAAGTAGGAAGCACAGAAAAAGAATGGAATGATAGAAAAGCTTGCAAAGCTATAGCAGAAGTGATACTTGAACTGGAAAGAAAAAATTATGATGTTGCAATTGGAATAGGCGGTGGACACTATGCCCCTCGTTTTACTGATATATCTTTTGATAAAAAGGTTGCATTTGGACATATTGCTGCAAAATATGCAATTCCTTATTTAAATGAAAAATTGATTGAAGAAATGATAAACAAAACACCAGATTGTAAAAAAGCTTATTTTCATGGAGAATATGAGGATATAAAAAGAATTGTATCCAATTACTTAAAAGCCATAAGATAAAAAGAAAAAGATATTTAATAAATAATTCTGAAATCCTTCTCTCCCTTTGGCTCTTCATAACTTACTTCCACTCTGTCCACTCTCGCCAATGGCGGGCCGTGGTGGCACCATTTTATTATTTCTTCAACAGCTTCATCATCGCCTTCAAAAACAGCTTCAACACTTCCATCTGGAACATTTCTTACCCATCCCTTTATGCCCAATTTATCTGCCATTTCTTTTGTATTTGCTCTAAACCACACCCCCTGCACTTTACCGTAAATTCTTACATGGGCTCTTTTCATGATAAGTAATTTCTGCAGATAATATAAAGTTTAAATAATATGCCTTTATAAAATTGTGATTGGATTATTAACCTCAAACTTCTCCCTGTATTATGATTTGGTAAATGTACTTAGGAAAAGAAATATTCCGTTTGTTTCTCTTACTTTCAATGAAGAAATCCCTCCAAATGTTGGCGTCATAATTACTTCCGAAGAGGAAAAAGATAATATTATGTTTGATAAGCTTGTTGCATGTAAGGCAAATTGCAATGTTGAAAATATGATTGATAAAGCCTTGCTTATGGAAAATTGTGAAGATGCAAAAATTATATTTGGAATAGATCCTGGCATAAATATAGGAATAGCAATTTATGGAAATGAAATGTTGTTAAGGAGATTTGTTGCAAAATCTCCAGATAAAGCTGTTGACTTTATAAAATCATTTATAAAAGATGTTTGTGCTAACAATATAATTGTAAGGATTGGAGATGGTGCAAGGTTAATAAGAAATAGAATAATTAACTTGCTTAGGAAAGAAAAAGTAAAAATTGAAGTGGTGAATGAAGCTTCCATTCCATGCATAGATGATGATGCTCTCGCAGCTTCTTCAATTGCAATGACAAAAGGAATAGAAGTAAAAGAGAATCTTTCTGTTGAGCCAAAGGAAGGAGAAATTAAAGAAATGCAAAGGCTAAGCAGAATAAAAAGTAAAAACATTACTATTTCTAAGGAACTGGCAAAAAAGGTTTTAATGGGTGAAATGGAACTTGAAGAAGCTATAGAAAGACAAAGGAATAAAAATTATGAATAGCTCCAATTCTCTGGCAAAACACCCTCTCTTTTATAATATTTAACGAGCCTATTTATTTTTGCTTCAATGAGTTGCAACCTCCTCCTATTATGAATATCTTTTTTGTGCTCTTGTAAATGTTTTATTAAGTTAGCTCTCTTTTCAAGCAAATTAGCCAAATCTTCTGGAATAGGTGGCAATAAATCGTGCTCTTTAAGCACTTGAGTTAGTTTTTTTCCTAATGCTGCCTTTACATCCGGAATGCCATAAGAGTCACGTAGTATTAAACCAATCATTGATGGTGGCTTTCCTTCCTCAGCGAGCTTCACAATTAATTGCTCAATTTCCTCTGGCTTTAAGCTCCATTCTGGATGTGTTCTCTCCACTGGATGCTTTGAACCAGATTTGCCCTTTCTTCTTGCATGCATCCGTGCCATTGTTTGGATATAACCTTCTAATATATAAAGGTTGCAGAATAAATTATTCAATCCATTTTATAATATCTGCAGATGGATTTCTCATAGGAGCTTTTGGAATTTTTGCAGGATAGCCAAAAGTTAGACATGCTGAGATATGATATCCTTTCGGAACATTCAACTTTTCCATTATCTTTTCATCCAATTCTAAAAATTTTGCCAATCCAATCCAACAGCTTCCTATACCAACACTCCAAGCATAAAGCATCATGTTTTCTGCACAGCAGGCACAAGATTCATTATTGAATGCTTCATCTTTCGCAACTATAAATATAACTACAGGAGCATTATGGAAAACAACATCTTCTTTTGAATTTGCTACCGCCTGTAAAAACAGGATTAGTCTTTCATCTTCGAGTTCTTTAAACTTTTTCTTCCATTTTCTTTTCTTTTTAAGCACTTTCCTTATTTGCTCCTTAACCTTATTTGATAATTCTTTTATAAATCCTCTATTTGTTATGACAATGAAGCGCCATGGTTGCCTATTTTCTGCAGATGGCGCATATCTTCCAGCCAAAATAATTTCCTCAATAATTTCTTTTGGCACATCTTTATCCAAATAATTTCTTATGCTCCTCCTTTCCTTGATGCATTTCATCACTTCATTTTCCATGATAGAAAGCCATGCATAAAATAAAATAATTGTGGAAATGCCACACAATTTATTTATCCTCATTATTTTATTCTTCATGGAATGCAGAAAAGAAGAAAATTTGAGGAATTGTCCATGCACCTGGGAACCATGCCCCAGAAAAGGAATATGTTGTGAATGCTTGAGATACCATCTTAGCCATAATGAAGTGCCGGCTTGTTTTTTCCCGCCAGATGTTGAAAAAACCTATGACAGAAGCATTGAGAAATTTATAGAGGTGTGGAAAGAGAGAAGGTGAAATTATATCCTCAATTTCTTGCCCGCTTCATTTCTTTTCCATCTTCCAAAATCTTTTATTCTTTTTAGAACTTCATGACTAAAAACTGGACCATCTTTGCAAACATGGTAGCCATCTATAGCACATGAATCACATATGCCAACGCCACATTTCATGTATCTCTCCAAGCTTGCTTGCATTGGAATATTTTTATCCAAGCATAAATCAAGCAATTTTTTCATCATTGGCTCAGGCCCACATGTATAGACAATATCAAAATCCTCTTCTTCAATAATTTTTTTGGCTAAATCTGAGGCAAATCCTTTATAGCCATAGCTCCCATCATCTGTAGAAACATAAAGATGGCTTAACTTTTCCAATTCATTTTTGAAAAGGAGAAAATCTTTTGTTTTAGCACCAAGAACAACAAATTTTTCTCCTTTGTATTTTTTAATCAGAGGGAAAAGAGGTGCTATTCCAGTGCCACCTGCAACAAATAAAGCTTTTTTACCAACAATTTCAAATCCTTTTCCATACGGTCCTCTAACTCCAACTTTATTTCCTTCCTTCATTTCATGCAAAGCTTTTGTTGCTTCCCCAACTTTTTCTACTGTTATTCCAACTTTATCTCCAATATAACTCAATGACATTGGTATTTCATCTATGCCAGGAATCCAAAGCATTATAAATTGTCCTGGCTTAGCATTCATTCTTAAATCAAAAAAGAATGTTTTATGTAGCTTAGAATGAGACACAATTTTTTCTATTCTGCAAATTTGCATGAATAAAAGATATTCACTATTAAAAAGATTT
>CAZBXJ010000097.1:0-4471 GCA_964495775.1 uncultured Thermoplasmatales archaeon
AGTATAGGAGGATTCAGAGGAATAAGAAAAGCTGTTAAAATTAGGCATGTTGCTGGGGCATTCATTTTAGCATTCTTTGTTATTCTGCCAAATGGCTGGCTTGCTTTTGATGCATCATTACCATCAACAATGAAAAATAAGTTTAATACTGACAAACTCGGGGCATTTGGTTTAGGTCTTTATACAGAGAGATATTGGCATGAAGCATTTTATTGGCTCCGTCAGCAAACAGGAAATTTAAGCATGGAGGAAAAGCCAGCTTTCATATCATGGTGGGACTACGGTTTCTACTGCGTTGCTATGGCTGAAAATCCAACAGTTGCAGACAACTTCCAAGAAGGCATACCTACTGCTGCAAACTTCCATACAGCGCAGAGCGAGCAGGAGGCGGTGGCTGTTCTAATTGTGAGGCTTGCAGAAGGAGATATGGCTAAAAATGGAGGGAAGATAAGTGAGAATGTAAAGCAGATATTTGAAAAATATTTGAGAGGCAAGGCAGATGATTTGGTGAAGATAATAGAAAATCCTAAGGAATATCAAAATACAACATATGGAAGCATTGTTGGAGCGAAATATGGAGGGAAGAAATATATTGTTAGGGAGGAAAATGCAAGGTATCAGGATGCAGTTAGATTGATTTTAAGTTATTTAGATGATGAAAACATAACAATGCTTTATAGGGAGGTGCAAAGCACAACAGGATATAGTATTAGATATTATGGTGTTGAAGGGTATGATATGAACATATTCAACGTATTTACTTTCTTAGCTGATAAAGGAGTATTTGGCTATGAAACGCCTGAAGATGATTATTTCAAACTGTGGTATATTGCTGAAAAAACTGGAGAAAAATATGAGCCGGAGGAAGTGAGAAATATAACAGAAACAATGAGTCAACAGGATATACAGGATATTTATGGAAGATTTATACCATATACAGAAAGGAAAGATAAATTCTTCGAGAGTATGGTTTATAGGGTATATATAGGAAATGTATCAAAAGATAATTTTGAATATGGATTACAGCAATATGGTTTCAATCCATATTTGCCTCAGCTAATCACTCCAACAGCTGGTTTAAAACATTTTGCAGTGGATTTCATCTCTCAAAAATATGTCTATTATCCTCGCCCAGGAAGACTTGCAACTGGATGCCCTGCTGTAGTTATAGCAAAATACTATGAAGGAGCATTGTTAAAAGGCGTTGTAATGAGTGAAGGAAAACCAATGGAAGGAGTTAGAGTTGTTGTTGAGCAAAATGTAAAAATATTCAATACAACAAAAACAATTCCACACGATTCATTCACTACTGGCGAAGATGGCATTTTTAAAGTCATAGCGCCTGCTGGCAACATTACTCTTTCTTTCTATTCTGGAGGAAATAAAATAAAGAGTATAACATTTAATGGCACAGGTAAATTTGCTCCAATAACAGAAAAGGAGGCAACAAGGGAAGAATACTGGAATAGTAGCTCATGGACAAGAGATTTGGGAGTTATAAATATTGAAAAAGGAGGAATAAAGGGTATTGTTTTCTGGGACAAAGATGGAGATGGAGAGTATAATGCAAGCGTTGATAAGCCACTAAAAGCAAAAGTTATGATTGGAGATACTGAAGTTTCTACAGATTCAAATGGAAGATATGAAGTTAAGAAATTGCTTCCAAAGAGTTATTTAGTTACAGCAATTAGGGAAGGATATGATGCAAGAAGAGCCAATGTTGCTATATTGCCAAATGAAACAATATGGCATAATATATCAATGACGCCTTCAAAAGTTGAAGTGAGTGGTAGAGTATGGTATGATGAAAATGGAAATGGAAAACTAGACGAAAATGAAACCATTCCAAATGTTACAGTTAAATTTAATTTGATTAGTGCTATAGATGAAAATGCAAGAAATACAACAGCTACAACAGATGAAAATGGGAATTACACAATAAGCTTATACCCATCCAAATATAAGGTGAGTATTGAATATGAAACAACAGTTGAAAATGAAACAGTGAGATATACATATGAAGGAACTATAGACATAAAGATTGGAGATAAGCCAAAGAAACTTGATATAAAATTAAGGAGAGAATGAGATATAAGGAATTTAAGAAATACAGAGAAAAAATGAACAAAAAATAATGGAAAAGGGTAGCTTATACACCAAAAGATTCTTTTCTCTGAATACAAATGTTTATAAGGATGGTAAACTTCCTGCAAAAATAAAGGAATTGCTTGGATTGGTTGCTTCCATTGTGCTTAGATGCAATGAGTGCATCCTTTATCATTTAGACAGGTGTATAGAATTGGGATATACTGATGAAGAATTATATGAAGCAATAGATGTTGCATTGATTGTTGGTGGCTCAATAACCATACCACATGTTAGATATGCATATGAAATGATAGAGGAAATAAGGAAGGAAAAATCTAACGAGCAACAATAGTTATTATATCCCCATCCATTACTTCATGCTCTAATCCAACTCTTTGCTTAGGAAAATCTGCAGATGGGCCATCTATTATGGCATATCTGAAATTCTTGATAAAATCCTTATGCAACCTTAAACAAACATCTCTTACTGTAGCTCCCTTTTTAAGAACCATTGGTTTTTCTTCCACTTTTTTACCTTCTGGTCTCAAATAAACTCTTACCAATTCAAGATTTTCAAAAATTTTTTTCTTGAGTTCATCTAAACCATATCCTTTTTCTGCAGAGATATAAACAACATCCATATCTACATTTATTTCTACTTTACCCAAATCAATTTTATTAACAGCAACCATTGCAGGCAAATAAACTCTATTTCCTAAGATGGCATCAATAAGTTGCTCAATGGTTATGTCTTCTCTTATAACAACATCTGCATTACTCATATATTCCATTATAATTGCTTTGGCTGTTTCATAGCCAAGCCTGCAATTTTTGGCAAATTCAATATTTATTCCTCCTCTATCCTTTTTCTTAATAATTACATCCGGCGGTTTCTGATTTAATCTTATGCCCGCATTCCATAATTCCTTTATTATATACTCCAGTTCATTTACAGTAAAAACATCGATCATAATCAGAATTAAATCAACTACCCTTGCCATCGCAATTATTTCTCTTCCCCTTCCTTTCCCTTCTGAAGCCCCATATATTATCCCCGGCAAATCTAAAAGCTGAATTTGACAACCTTCATATTCCATCATCCCAGGAATTATTTTAGTTGTGGTAAATCCATAGCTTCCCACCTTACTGTTTGCATTTGTCAGCTTATTTAACAAAGTTGATTTTCCAACAGATGGTGGTCCAATAATGGCGACGCTTGCATCGCCAGCTTTTTTAACAAAAAATCCCTGTCCTTTTGGAGCTTTTCTTTTCTTTGCCTCCTCCTTTAACCTTGCGAGCTTGGCTTTAAGCCTGCCGATATGGTGTTCAGTAGCCTTATTGTATGGTGTATTTTTTATTTCTTCTTCCAATCGCCTGATTTCTTCCTCTATAGACATTTCTGCTTAAATAATACATGAGATAAATAAAATTATGGTTAAATGGCAAGCATAGCCATCGATGCCCCAACAACATATGTTTTTTCATATCCTTTTTCCAAAAATGTTACCGCTATACCAAAAAATCTGTATAGGATAATTAGCATAGGACATTCAAAATTTTCTTTTGGCATTAGCCTTTTATAACCAAATAAGCCAATAACATTTACTTTTCCTTCTCCAGCAATAATCCAGCCAGCAATAGGCAAATATGCCTTCGGATAGAAATGATAATATGAACAAAGGATAATAAAAAGCCATTCGAGAAAATTGAAGTTGAAGTGGCTTAGCAATGCCCATAATAGAATGGTGGAAATAGATGAAGGTGTTTCAATCCATGAATTGCTTCCATAGCCAAAAATTAAGCAAAGAAAATTTGGATAAAATGGAAGCGAGCTAAAATTATTTTTGAAGTATTTTAGCTCAACATCTTCAATTAACCCAATTTTTTTCAATTTTTCAAATATGATATCTAAACAACTGTAATTTTCTTCTTCTATGAGTTTGATAAAAAGTTTTTCCAATTCATTTCTTTCCTCACTTGAAATAAAAGCTTTTCTTTCAATACCTTTGTAATCTTTTAAAATTACTGCATTTTTCTCTAAAGCTGAATATGAGGGAAGAATAAGAGAAATGACAATGAAAACTGCAAATAGCCTCCCCATCATTTACAACAAAATGAAAAAAGAATTATAAAATTTATGAAAGAGTTTAAGGAACTATCAAGCAATTTCAGCGCTTTTTCAATTACCAATGCCATTATTGCATGAGTATGCAACTCTATTCTATTTCTATCTTACCTTTCATTACAATATATGCTTCTCCTCCAATTTTTATTTTGTCATTTATTTTAACCCAGATAATTCCTTCCCTTCCCAGCTCATAACCTTGCTCCGCTTTGTATTCATTTTTCATCAATAAATTATTCTTTTTGAGATATGCTGCCA
>CAZBXJ010000098.1:0-4451 GCA_964495775.1 uncultured Thermoplasmatales archaeon
AGGCTGTAATAAAAGCAAGCAAAACTATCATAATTTTTTTCATGAATTTTATATTCAAATTATTCATAAAATATTTTCTAAATGAAAGCTCCTTCATCGCTAAATTTATTAACCATTTCAAGCATACAAAAAAGTCATTAAATTGTACTGGCTTTAATACTTGCCATGACATATCCATTTGAAAAATTTGAGGAAGAAGTAAAGCAGAAGCTTGGCGAGAGAATTAGACAACTCTATGGAATGGATATAGAAATTAAACTTGAGAAGCCAAAAGAAATAGCTGATTTGGCGTATCCATGTTTCCAGCTTGCTAAAAAGATAAAAAGAAATCCATTGGAAGTAGCTAAAGAGCTTGCGGAAATTAAAGGAGAATGGATTGAAAGATGCGAGGCTATAGGAGGATATGTTAATTTCTTTATAAATGCGGAGAAATTGGCAAATGAGCTAATAAAGCAGATAGAAGAAATGGGAAATGATTTTGGAAAGAGAGAAAGAAAAGGAATTAAAGTTATAGTGGAGCATACTTCTGCCAATCCAAATGGACCATTGCATGTAGGAAGGGCAAGAAATCCAATAATTGGAGATACTATTGCAAGATTGTTAAAATTTTATGGATATGATGTTATCACCCAATATTATGTTGATGATATGGGAAAACAGGTTGCAACGCTTTTCTGGGGTGTCAAAAATTTAAAGCTTGAAGAAAAGCATGATAAGCCTGATCACAGATATGTGATATATTATCAAAAGGCGTCGGAGCTGGCGGAAAAAGACGAGAAGGTAAAGAAGGAGATAGAGGAAATTATTAAGAAGTGTGAGCAGGGAGATAAGAAAACACTAGAAGAAATAAAGGAGATTTATCAGAAAGTTTTGAATGGAATAATGCAGAGTCTAAATATGCTAAATATTTACATAGATGAATTTGTGGAAGAGTCAAAATTTGTTTTGGATGGAAGCGTTGAAAAAGTTGTGGAAGAATTAAGAAAAACTAAATATGTAAAGGAGGAAGGAAATGCTTTATATATTGATTTGGAGCCCTTTGGAATACATGGAAGAGATAAAAAATTTTTCCTAACAAGGAGTGATGGCACTTCTTTATATGCAACCAGAGATATTGCATACCATATATGGAAGGGAGAAAGAGCAGATTTAATGATAAATGTGCTTGGAGAAGACCATAAGCTTGAGGCAAAATGTGTTGAAATTGCTTTAAAAATATTGAATAAAAAGATACCTGAAGTTATCTTTTATTCCTTTGTTTCCTTACCAGAAGGAAGAATGTCAACAAGAAAAGGGAGGGTTGTTTATTTGGATGATTTAATTGAAGAAGCTATTGAAAGAGCTAAAAAAGCAGTTAATGAAAGAGGAATAGAAGATGCAGAAAAAATTGCAAAAAGTGTTGCTGTTGGAGCGATAAGATATAACATAATAAAGGTGAAGCCAAGTAAAGCAATAGTATTTAAATGGGAAGAAGCGTTAAATTTTGAAGGTGAATCAGCCCCTTTTATTCAATATGCACATGCCAGATGTTGCTCCATTTTAAGGAAAGCAAATTATGAAAAGCAGTCTCCAGCCAAATACAAACATGAAAGTGAGATAAAACTGCTGAAAAAACTTGCTTTATTTCCAGAAAAGGTAAAAGAATGTGTTGAAACAAGGAATCCTTCGTTGCTTGCAGAATACGCCCATGAAGTTGCATCAACATTCAACATTTTTTATAGAGATTGCAGGGTGATAGGAAGCAAGGAGGAAAAAGAAAGATTGGCTTTGGTGAACGCAACCCGCCAAGTCCTAAAAAACTGCCTTAACTTGCTCGGAATAGATGCTTTGGAAAGGATGTAGTTAGCTTTCCTCCAATTCTTCATTCTCCTGAAATTCTTCTATTTCCTTGCTTTTATTTCTTTTCATTCCCCATCCTATTGCTAATCCAATAACAAAAGATATTCCAATCATTCCAGCAGTTTTTAAATCAATAAGGATTTCATTGCTATTGCTGTTCTCATTTTCATTTATTTCTTTTTTGACCAATTCCTTTGCCTTATAGCCTTTAGCCAAGCAAAGCATATTTGCAATCATATAAGCATACTTGTAGTATGTAATTGCTTTTATCACATCATTTTTTTCCAAACTTCTGCCAAATTCAAAATAGCTAACAGCCAATATAGGCTCAATACTCTCATTTCTCGCTTTTTGAATTGCGTAGCTTGCCATCTCTCTTGTTCTGTTGAGCTTATAATAAATATCGCCATTTTCAAATCCAATAAATTCAATGGCGAGATTTGCAT
The DNA here is from genome assembly GCA_964495775.1 of uncultured Thermoplasmatales archaeon. Classification (GTDB taxonomy): domain Archaea; phylum Thermoplasmatota; class E2; order UBA202; family JdFR-43; genus JAPDJP01. The sequence goes on from CAZBXJ010000098.1 coordinate 2,286, forward strand.
TTGCAATAGCTTCTAAAGAGTTAAATAAACTTGATGCTGGATAATCTTCTTTTTGCTTATCTGCTTCCTCCAGCAAGTCTTCGGCTTTTTTAACAAATTGTCTTGAATATCCTGTTTCCTCTGACAGTATATTTGCATAAGAAAATATGCTCTGGGCATAATCATAGTATTTTTCAGCTATGCTTTTTATCCAGCTTTCATTTACCTTATAACTCTCATTAAATTCATTGCTTATATTTATCCACCAGTATACAGTTTTGCTTCTTTCCGTGGCATAAGCCCAATTGTAAAGATAATTGAGTTGGCTTTCTGCACTCATGTTTAAATATTTCTCTGCATCCAATGCTCTTTGCTGGGCTCCTCCTACGCATTGCAAACTTATTAATCCCCTCACCCTGCTATTTTTCGCAGTATTCAATGCTTTTGTTACCGCATCTTTTGTTTCATTGTAAATTTCATTCAAGCTTGTGCCATTGTAATAATTGCAAGCATAAATTACAAATCTTGAATTTATCATTGACTGGAATGCCTTACTCAAGCTATAATAATAAAAGGCATTTTCATAAGCTATTTCTGCATCCTCCAGAGCATCTTTAGCATCATCTAAGCTATTTGCCACCATCCCTCTCGGATTATTCCATGGGAAGCCCACAGGAATATTTGATTTTTCAAACAGAGATTGAGCTAAATTGTAGCTTTCATTTGCCTTTTCCATTGCATATTCTGCCATTGGTTTAATTATATCCTTGTAATAATCTGCAGTTAAAATTGGCTTTGTTGATATCTCTTCTTTAAAGCTATAGTTGGTGAAATAAATCAATGCCTCATTTATGTCATCTACTTCTTTAACAATAAGCCCATATTTGTCATAAAGCTCCTTTGTAACATTCACGGGCACCTTCCTATAATAGGTAATCCATCCAATTTTTTCCTTTATCGTCTTATATTCTATACTCTGCCCCCTCGGAATCAAAAAATACTTCATTCCAGCTTCTCCTGCTGCTTCTCCTTTTTCAAGTATCCCCCCTACAGGACCGATGCTTCCATCTGGATTTATCATGCCTGTCATTATAACGTCATCTCTTGCATCCAGCTTTTCCAGCAAACAAATTACAGCTATTGTCATTGTTGCTCCAGCAGAAGGTCCTCCAACTATGGGGCTGTCTGCCTTTACTTGGAAGAGAAAATCATATTTGCTAACATCTTTTCCAGTTAACATTCCAGCAACATCTACCGCAAGCTTTGCAGAACCCTGCATATCAAGTTGTGTTAGTGGCGAGGTAACAACGAAAACATTGCCAGAGCCATTCATCATTGTAACATTTATTTCCGTAAGCACTCCAAAATAGCTTCCATTGGCGGAGGCAACAGCAGGCGCATATAGTGTTATACTCCTATAACAAACATGCCTTTCCCATTCATGGACAGAATGAGCAGAAGAAAGCGGAATAATCAACATTATTAACAAAATTACAATCTTTTTCATAGAAATATGGAATATGCCTTGAACTTAAATTTTGCTGTGCATTCTTCGAATAGTGAATTAGGAATATAGTTTTCTTCTTTTTCCATGATGGGGACAAACATGAACAATCACATGTTTTATCTGAGGCATTCTCTTTTTTAACTTATTTTCAATTTTTTCAGATAATTCATCTGCTTCATTTACACTCATTTTGCCATCAACAGTTATATGCATATCTAAATGTATTTTATCCTCACCCAAATAAGTAGCCACCATATCATGAACTCCCTTTACCTCATCAAATTCTAAAACTATTTTCTCCACATCATCATAAAACTCATCTGGTGGGGATAAACCAATGAGAAAACGAGTGTTATGTTTAACGAGCTTAGCAGAATTGTAAAATAACAGGAAAGCTATGCATATGGTTATTATTCCATCAAATATGGTGTAGCCAAAGCTCACGAGCAAAATACCAGAAATTACAGCAATGGTAGATAAGGAATCATTTATGCTTTCTATGAAAACAGTTTTCTCAATAACATTTTTCTTCTTTGAAATTAGATAGGCAGATAGGATAAGCAGAGAAAGAACAGCAATTTCAATTATCAGTGCAAAGGATGTGTTGGAATAGGTAGCGGAGGGATGTGCTGTGTGGCACAATTCTATAACATTGAGATTCTCGGAACCATTGTTTGACT
>CAZBXJ010000099.1:0-2364 GCA_964495775.1 uncultured Thermoplasmatales archaeon
TATGAATCATTCCAAAATTTAATTCTGTTATTTATGCGTTTCTGTTGCCTCTGTTTCAGAAGAAACTTTTACTACTGTTTTTATTCCTCCTCTTATATTAAAGTTACCTATCACTTCCAAGTAGCGGGGATTGAGCAGTTTTTTCAAATCATTATATATCTTGTTTGTTGCTTCTTCGTGCGTCATGTATTTATCTCTATAAGAATTTAGATAATGTTTTAAGGAACGAAGCTCAACAATATACTTATCCGGAATATACCTTATTTTTATTTCAGCAAAATCAGGATAGCCGGAGCGAGGGCAAAGACAGGTAAATTCTGGAAAGCTAATTTCCACCCAATAATTTTTATCTGGAGAAGGATTTTCCCAAACTTCCAGCTTAGCTTCCTTTATAGCTTTCTCTCCATATTTCATTATGGAATTTCCTCCATTTCAAGCTTGCATCCTTCTCTTAAATAAATTATAGGCAGTCTTAATTCTTTTGCCTTCTTTTTCAATTCCTTGTCATTTGTAAGAATGGCAGCATCCATTTTTATAGCAGTTTCTAAAACACCATCATCTCCCTTATTTTCTGTCTCAACCAACCTAAAGCCCCTCTTCCTTATTATGCTCAATCCAAGCTTTGCTGCTCTGCCAACTTCTCCTCCTTCTTCAGCAAGCTTTTCCATCTCCTCCACAACAGTTCTTGGGACTATTATTCTGCATATGCCCAAAAGCCTATTCAATTCCTTTTCAATGTTTATTCCAAATTGATAAGGCATCATAAGGGCATTTGTATCCAAAACAACAGCCCTCATTTTATCTCTCCGTAACCTATTAATCTCCACCTTCCCATTATATTGCGGGAAATGGCTATTCTTTGTCCAACTTCAGCACAAACTGGCAATTTTAACGTTACTTCCACATAGTCCTTTTTTATGTGCTTAACAATTCCAACTGTTGTTGCTGTTCCAACTGTTAGCATTAATGGCTCATTTATTTTTATATCATCAACTTTCTTCTTTTCCTTCTCCCCAACTATTCTATTGAGCAAATGAACATCCATCTGCAATTCATAAAAAACTGGCGGAAGCTTCCCTTCAAGCCCAACAACTTTTCCAGCTAAAGCATCAGCTTTTGTTAAAGCTGGATCAAGATATGTTCCCACTCCTAACAATCCGCCTGGGCCCGCCTCCTTAACCATTTCTCCTCCAGTAACGATGGAAGCTACTTCCGTAAACAATGGCTCATATTTTACCCTGCCCCTCTCCTCTATTCTTATTCCAGGTCTAATTTCTATTTTATCCCCCACTCTAAGCACTCCTTGTTTTAAAGAGCCACCTATAACGCCACCCTTCAAATCCTTTGGTTTTGTTCCCGGCTTATTTACATCAAAGCTTCTCGCAGTATACATTAAAGGAGGCTTGCTTTTATCTCTCTTGGGTGTGGGAATATATTCTTCAATTGCCATTATAAGCGTATCTAAATTTACTTCGTGATGGGCAGAAATGGGAATAATTGGAGAATTTTCTGCACATGTTCCCTTTATAAATTCTAAAATTTCCTGATAATTTTTCTTCGCCTGCTCTTCCGTTACTAAATCAATTTTATTCTGCACAATAACAATATTTTTTGCCCCAACTATATCCAAAGCCATTAAATGCTCTTCCGTCTGAGGTTGAGGACAAGGCTCATTTGCAGCAATAAGCAACAAGGCGCCGTCCATTATTGCAGCTCCAGATATGACAACTGCCATAAGCGTTTCATGCCCAGGCGCATCTACAAAAGAAACTTTTCTTAAAAGCTCTGTTTCCGCTCCACAGTGAGGGCAAATTGGTTTTGTTGAATAGCATAAGGGCTCCGGGCATTCAGGACATTTATAAAAAGATGTATCGGCATATCCAAGCTTTATTGAAATCCCTCTTTTTAACTCTTCAGAATGCTCATCTGTCCATTTTCCAGTTAATGCCTGAGTTAAAGTAGTTTTTCCATGGTCTACATGCCCTACCATCCCAATATTTACTTCTGGCTGTGTCATGTCTCCTCTTTCTTTTCCTCTTCTTTAATTTTTCCAGCTGCTTTCAATAATTCTTCAATTGGCTTGGTTCCTTTCTTTATAACTTTCATATTTATCTGGGCAATATTTGGACTTATTGTATTTCCACAAACTGTAATTCTTTTCCTCACTCCTTTGTCTTTTGGCTTAAAGCCAGTGCTTCTTGCTGTCAATATTCTTTTCCTTGCCATTCCCGGCACATCTTTTCTCATAACAAATCCATCTCTATCTGTTCCTCCTGTTATCTGCAGTTTATAGCCAGGTAATGAAACAAATATGCCATCTATTTCATCTCCTATTTTCTTTCCTATTAATGAATTTGCATGGTG
>CAZBXJ010000099.1:2464-4390 GCA_964495775.1 uncultured Thermoplasmatales archaeon
TTTTCTAAATACTCCAGGAGCATTTGCAATGCAGATTTGCAAAAGCTTTCTTTATTTTGCAACCTGTCTCCATGAAAATTAAATTTTCTTGTTTCCACTCCATCTGGCGTGGCTAATCCTATATAAACTAAGCCAACTGGTTTTGTTGGCGTCGCTCCTCCTGGGCCTGCTATTCCTGTTGTTGCTACTCCTATGTCAACATCCAGCAATTTTTTAACGCCATAAGCCATTTCATATGCTGTTTGAGATGAGACAGCTCCATATTTTTTCAAAGTTTCTTCTTTAACTCCTAAAAGTTTTACTTTAACTTCATTACTATATGCAACAACTCCTCCTTTAAAATACTCTGAACTTCCCGGAATATTGGTGAGGGTGTGAGCAACCAATCCTGCTGTGCATGACTCTGCTGTTGCAACCCATAGATTATTTTTCTTCAATAATTCAGCTATTCTTTCGAGCATAGATATAAGTTAGCAAAAGTATAAATTTATTTTTCATTTAACAACCAATGATTGAAATAGATGGAAGCTATGGCGAGGGAGGGGGACAAATTTTAAGGATGAGTGTTGCTTTGTCTGCTTTAACAAAGAAGCCAGTGAAAGTTTTTAATATAAGAGCAAACCGTCCTAATCCCGGGCTGAAAAGACAGCATATGGTTGCTTTGGAAAGCGTTGCTAAAATAGCAAATGCAAGGGTAAAGGGATTGCAATTGAATTCAAGACAAATAGAATTTTATCCTGGCGAGCTTGAAGGAGGAGAATTCAAATTTGATATAGGAACTGCTGGGAGTATAACTCTAGTCTTGCAGGCTTGCTTGTTGCCATCTATATTCGCTAAAAATGAAACACATTTAATTTTAAAAGGAGGAACAGATGTTAAATGGTCTCCTCCATGGGATTATTTTCAAAATGTAATTGTTCCATATCTGGAAAAAATGGGAGTGGAAATAGAAACGTATCTTAACAAAAGAGGATACTATCCTGTTGGTGGAGGAGAGGTGGAGGTTTTTATAAAGCCTTGCAGGAAGTTAAATGCAATAAAATTTGGTGGGAAAATAGAAGGAATAGAAGGAATTGTAAATATTGCGAATCTCCCCGTCAGCATTGCTGAAAGGATTAAAAAATCTGCATTAAATGAATTGAAAAAAGAAGGAATGGATGCAAATATAATGGTGGAAGAAACCTCAGCAGACTGCTCAGGCGTTGGAATTGTTTTATGGACTAAAGGAAAAATTTTAGGTGCTGATTGTTTGGGAGAGAAAGGAAAACCAGCTGAAGAAGTTGGCAAAGAGGCAGCTATAAAGCTTATAAATGAAATAAAGGCAGGCGCCGACTTAGATGAAAATGCTGTTGATCAACTTTTGCCATATTTTGCTTTGGCTGAAGACAATACAGAATTTAAATGTAGAAAGATAAGCAAGCATGCTGAAACTCTTATATGGCTTATGAAGAAATTTTTGCCATCCATCATTTCCATTGAAGAAAATGAAATATGTAAAGTTAAAGTAGAGGTGAAAAAATGAGGATTGCTCATATATCTGATTTACACATTACTGGAGAAAATTTTGTTAAGGAATGGAGAGAAAATTTGATTAAAATTTTGAATGAAATTGAGCCGGATATTGTTGTTATTACTGGTGATTTAACTGATGATGGATACATACATGAATATGAAGTTGTAAAGGATTATCTGGATAGAATAAATGCTAAAAAGCTTATTGTTCCAGGAAATCATGATGCCCGCAATAAAGGATATGAAATCTTTGAAGAAATTTTTGGAACAAGATATCCTTTTTATGAAAATGATGTGGTTGCTATCTTAGGCATAGATTCAAGTGAGCCGGATATAGATGATGGACATATTGGTAGAGAAAATTATCCAATAATAAGGGAAAAGCTATCTAAAAACAAAATAAAAATAATGGCA
>CAZBXJ010000100.1:0-4376 GCA_964495775.1 uncultured Thermoplasmatales archaeon
AACTTTCTCACTCCAGAAGAACGAGATGTGAAATAATTTTGGGATACTACACCCCAATTTTTAATCGCAAAAGATTTAATTGCTAAAAGCTTACAAACTCATGAAAACAACATTTAGTATTATTAAAGCTGATGTTGGTGGTTGTCCGGGGCATGCTAAGGTTAGCGAGAAGCTGATAGAAGTGGCTAAGAAGAAATTGCAAGAGGCGAAGGAGGCAGGGATAATAAAAGATTTTTTCGTTACCAACTGTGGAGATGACCTCGAGCTAATTATGACTCATGATAAAGGAGAAGATAATGAAGAAGTTCATGGATTGGCATGGAATGTTTTCAAAGAAGCTACTGAAGTTGCAAAACAGCTTGGCTTTTACGGCGCTGGGCAGGATTTGCTTAAGGATGCTTTCTCAGGCAATATAAAAGGAATGGGCCCCGGAATAGCAGAGATGGAATTTACAGAGAGAAAATCTGAGCCAATTGTAGCATTTTTAATGGATAAAACTGAGCCTGGCGCTTTCAATTTGCCAATTTATAGAATTTTTGCAGATCCGTTTAATACAGCGGGCTTAATTATCGATCCGAACTTGCATTCAGGATTTGTTTTTGAAGTATGGGATATAAAGGAGCATAAGCGGGTTTTCATGAAAACTCCAGAAGAAATGTATGATTTGCTTGCTTTAATAGGAGCAAAGTCAAGATTTGTAATAAAAAGAGTTTTTCCAAAAGAAGGAGGGAAACTTCCAGCAAATGAGCCTGTTGCAGTCGTGTCTACAGAAAAACTCTATCAGATCGCTGGTGAATATATAGGAAAAGATGATCCTGTTGCTGCAGTAAGATGCCAATCTGGTTTGCCAGCTTTAGGTGAGGTTTTAGAACCATTTGCTTTCCCTCACCTTGTTTCAGGATGGATGCGAGGTAGCCACAATGGTCCAATAATGCCAGTTGGAATAAAGCAGGCAAAATGCACCCGTTTTGACGGCCCGCCAAGAGTGGTTGCATTGGGCTTCCAAGTTAAAAATTGCATGATTACAGGATATGAAGATTTATTTGATGATCCCGCATTTGACCATGCTCGCCAGAGAGCAATGGAAATCGCCGATTACATGCGCCATCATGGACCATTTGAGCCTCATCGCTTGCCATTAGAAGAAATGGAATATACAACTTTGCCAAAAGTAATGGAAAAGCTCAAGGATAGATTTGAGGAAGTGTAATCCTCCCTCTTCATTCTTTAACCATTGGAAATTAAATGATAAAAAATGTTTGTATGGGTAATTCAAAATGTCACAATTTATTCATAAGGTTGGCAGCGAATTCAAGTTTATGTAAAAGTATTATTTTTGTTTTGCATTATCAACAGCAACATCTTTTTCATTTATAAAATGGAGAGGAAGCTTATTATTGCAAGGAATAGAGATGCAATGGCTGGAACATAGTTTTCTATTGACTTCACTGTTTTTACGCTTAGTGCTTGCTCCTTTAAATAAAGCAATGGAAAAGCAACTATGGCTGTTGCAACAGCTGTTGACAGCAGATGCCATATAAAGAATGGCAAAGCTAAAGTATAGCACAAAGCCAATCCCTGCAAATTATGAGGATAATATGGTCCAAGCCACCATCCAAAATTTGTCCATAAATCATATATAATTACTGCCGAAGCAGATAAGCCAACTGTCATTGCCACTGACTTTGCATTAAATGCTAACTTATTTTTCCATCTGTAGCCCAGCAAGCTTATGAATGCGAATCCAGACCATGTGAATAGAAATATGAAATTGTTTCCATAGAACAAATCTGTAACTGCCATTACTACTAAAGGAACAATGAAGCTATATATCCCTCTAAGCAAAATTCCGCTAAATAAAGCTATTATAGCTATTAAGAAAAACATATCAGCAATAAAGATGGGCTGTGTTATCCCATTGATTGTAATGTAAAAGTGTGGCATCGCTGGCAAAAAGTTCCTGAGATATATTCTTCCCACTATGCCTATGAGAATGAGGAGGAAAGCAGTAAATAATTGATTCCTCTCCCTATACATCATAGCCCTATAAGGGTAAAATCCATATAATTCTTTCTGTTTTGGCAATGTTGCCAGCATTGTCAATGGCTTTTGCCTCCAAAATGTGCTTTCCTGCCACATCCTCCAACTTCCATACATATGGCTCATTATCTATCTTTGCTTGTAAATTACCATCTAAATAGAATTCAACATATTTTATTCCACTAAGCTCATCTCCCGCTGTTGCTTCAACAGTAAGTTCGCCAATAATGAATGCTGTTTTACTGGGCAATTTCAAAATTTCTCTATCAAAAATGTATATTCCACCCTCCTCTGGCTTAATAATATCAATGTATGGCGCTTCATTATCTTCAACAACATGGACATGTATTCTAATCAGCATTTCTGTTGTATCAGGCGTAACTCCAAACCCTCCATAAAAGAAATCAACTGTATCTCCATCTTTCACTTCATATTTATCTGCTCCAACCCACGGCAAGGGCTCATCTGGATAATTTACCCAGTATTGCCATCCATTTGTTCCTTCATTTTTCTTTCCAGCAATTGATGTAATTAGCAAAGAGCCAAATTGTTCATACCATTCATCACTAACTGTATAGCTAAAATTTCCTGCTTTTGAAGCTTTATCTAATGCTCCCAATGCTGTTGTATAGCTTATTGTATAGCTTTTTCCGCTTTCCGCAACAACTGTAAATGTTGTATTTTTAACAAGCACAACATCTCCCTCCCAGAAAGGAGGCGTATTTACTGCAAATACATGCATTCCTTGTAATGGCATTAAAATTAAAAGCCCCACCAACAATATTTTCCATTTCATCTTTTTCACCTGTCAAATTTTTTTGACAAAAGTAAATAAAATTTAACTATTTAAAATTTACTTTTATATTTTATATCTACAGAAAAGTAGATGTATAAGTTTTTATATACTTCATTAAATATACTTTTATGCATATAGGAAAATTATTTGCTATTATTGTGACTTTATTTTTGCTTTCATCCCTTATCTATTCAACGCAGGGTGATCACATTACAAAGATGATTCATGATTCAGGAAGTAAAAAATGGACTTGGATTTTTTATGATGATGCAGATTTTGAAAATGCATATGATCCATTGTATGATTTTGCATCAGAAGCTTATTCAACCATGAATCTTAACGTAATTGTTCTTCAGGATACTTATGAAGGACCTGCAAAACTCTGGTTTATAGACAGTTATCATAACCCCATTTTATTAGAAGAATGGGGCGAAGTAGATATGGGAAACTATGTTACGCTTAGAGACTTTATCAAGTATGCAAAAACTAATTACCCTGCAGAAAGATATTTTCTGTCGATTTACAATCATGGTGGAGGATGGTTGGGAGCATGTACTGATCACACAAATAATGGTTGGCTCAAAATGGATGATTTCCAAACCGCATTAATGGAAGCCGGCGGTGTAGATGTTATCTGTTTTACAGCACCCTGTCTGATGGGTGCTATTGAGTCTGTCTATGAGCTTAGAAATCTCACCAAACTATATATTGGAAGCGAAGAGTTAAGTGGATATTGTTGGTGGAAATATGCAATAGGAGATATATGCAATATACTCGCTCACAATCCTGATATTGATGAAATTAGTTTGGGGGAGAAAATCATCGACCTAATATATGCAGACAGTGGAAGGTGGCCATCGGAATTATTAACGATGAGTGCAATTAGAACAGACCAAATGGAACAGCTGGTTTCTGCCGTGGATGCGATTTCTAAATGTCTCATTAATGATTTTGAAAATTCATATTATAAAGTTAAAACTATTTATCAAAATGTTGAAAAATTTTGGGATGGATTTTGTATAGACATTTATGATTTTGTCACAAAATATATCAATATTGAGGCAAACCAAACAATTCGTCAAGCAATGCAAGATGTTATTTGTTGTCTACAAAATGCAGTGATAAATGAGTGTCATAAAACAAATCATCCAAATGCACATGGTTTATCAATTTATTTCCCTTCTTCAGACAGATATAGCAGTTACTACTCAGATAAATATTATAGCTGGTACGGCTTAGATTTTTCTAATAGCACACATTGGGATGACTTTTTGGAATACTATTTTGGAATAAATCCAATCGTTGCTATTTCTGCTGTTTCAGGAGGATTTGGAGTGACAGCGTATATTAAAAACATGGGAATAAAGGATGCTAAAATTTCTTGGGAAATCACAATAGATGCTCCTATCATGTTCTCAGGAAAAAGTTCTCGTGGAACCATAGACATAAAAGCAGGGGAAACTGCTGAAATTAAAAGCGATTTTGCAATGGGTTTTGGTCCCGCAAATATATCTGTAATTGCCGAAAATGCTAAAAAAAC
>CAZBXJ010000101.1:0-4302 GCA_964495775.1 uncultured Thermoplasmatales archaeon
CTTCCTTATTCTTCCTCTTGAATTACCCTTTATTTTTCTTGCCTTTATCAATCCATGCTTAATTAAATTCCTTATGTCGCTTCTTGTTGTTGCTTTTTTAATCTCCTCCAAATTATCTGGATCAAGCCAAATTCTGTGCACACCGCATTTCAACACTTCTGCAGCCAATCTTCTTTGCAATTTCAAATCCATTTTACAACACCCTGTTTAACACTCTTATACCCAACTCATCGGCTTTTGCAATAATCTCCATTCTCTTTTTCTTTCCAACAGTATGAGCAATTCTAATAGCTTCCTTAGTTGGATCTACTCCTTCCAAATCTTTGACATTATGAACAAGCTTTTCTCTAAATCCAGAAGGATGCAAACCTCTCACCTTTTTAGGAGAGCCATATCCAATACGGGGAACAGGAGGGCGGTATTTAAAATGTCTCCTTTGCTTTGAGTGCCTTCCGCGGGGGCGACGCCATACATCATCTAACTTTTTGAATTGCCACAGCTGTTGCCTTATAAAGCGTGGCTTTTTCTTTCTTTCCTCCATTAGTTTGCGCAATTCCTCGCTTATATTTGCTTTTATTTTTGGTGGAATGGGTTTTTCAACTATTTTTACTTCCTCTTCCTCCATTTTATGCACCCTTGCTAACTATATAAATTCCATCCTGAAATACTCTTATATCTTTATCTTTTACCCTTGTAGCGTGTTCTATATTTGCTGCAGTTTGTCCAACTTCTTCCCTGTTTATTCCTTCAATGATAACTTCATCTCCTTTTATATTTACTTTAACATTTCCAAATATTTTTGCCTTCCTTGGATGTTTCTCTCCAAGGAAATTTTCTATTATTACTTCATTTCCTTTAACGCTTACTTTCATTGGGAAGTGGGAATAGACAATCTTCATTTTATAAACAAATCCTTCTGTAACTCCTTTAATCATGTTTCTAATGTGAGCTGTAAATGTTCCAACAAGAGCTTTTTCCTTTCGCCTTGCAAACTCACATTTTACAACTATTTTATTATCAACTTTTTCAATTACAATTTTTGGATGATATAATTTTCTTTCCAATTTTCCTTTTGGCCCTTCTATAACTACTAATCCTCCTTCTTTAACCTCTGCATTGACGCCTTCGGGAATTTCAATTTCTTTTAATACTAAAGGCACCACCATAATAACACCTAATAAACATAAGCCAATAGCCTACCACCTATTCCTTCTTTTTTCGCTTCATATTGAGACATTACACCCTTATTTGTTGTTAATATAAGTATGCCAAAATTTTCTGCAGGAAGGAAACGAGCTTCCCATTTTTCAAACTCTCCTTTCTTAACGGAATATCTTGGCTTTATTGCATTACAGTCATTTATATTTCCCTTAAGCTTCACCTTAAACATTCCTCCTCTCCCATTGTCAATCCATTCAAATGCTTCAATGTAGCCGTGATCCTGCATAACCTTTAATACTCTACCTATTAGCTTTGATGCAGGCTTTACAATGCACTCTCTTTTTCCTACCCTTTCTGCATTTTTTATTGCTGAAAGGGCATCTGCTAATGGGTCGTTTAACATTTTACCCCATATATACCTCAGCTTCTTAAAGCTTTCGCCTTTAAAGATGATTATCTAAAAAATCTATCCATTTCTGCAAATAGTTTGTTGATTCCTTGAGTTTTTGAAATTATTATAAATTCTTCGATAGGTATTCCATAATATCCTCGGTATTTCCTTTCTTCTCCAATTTCTTTTACTTTTGAAACTGGTATCCAATACCATGTACTAAAATGATTTATTGCATTTGAAAATACATACCAGATATTTAATTTGTATTTTTCCTGTATTTTGCAATATTTTAATGTTTCTTCTACATTAATTTGAAATTCAGGGTATTTTCTCGCAGGTTCTTTATATTCAACATCAGTTAGTATAAAACCTATGTTAGGAATCAATATAATAAAATCTGGTCTCTTAACATTCTCTTTCCTAAACACATTTGAAAAGGTATCTGGTTCCTGATGGATATACCAAAAAGGAATTTCTTTTTCATTAAGCCATTCTTTAAATTTATTTTCTGCCAATCTTTCTTTTTCTCTCAAATTCAAATCCATACAAATAAATTATATGGAAATAAATTAACTTTACCAATTATTCCTTCAAAAATTTCCTTTTTTCCTCTACCTCAGCAACAACTTTTTTAATCAACTTTAAATCTTCTTTGCCAACATCTCTTATTTTTTCAGCTGGCACTCCTGCAACAAATGAGTTATCATCAACGTTTTTTGTAACAACAGCTCCTGCTCCTATTATGCTATTTTTTCCAATCTTTACTTCCAAAACAATAGCTCCTATGCCGATAAGAACATTTTCTCCAATTTCCGCTCCATGAATGATTGCTCCATGCGATATTATGCTTCCCTTACCAATAACAACTTTTTTTGGCGCTTCAATAAATGCTTTATCTAAAATAACTGCATTTTCTTCAACAATAATCTCATGTTCATCTGCTCTTAGCATTGCATGAGGCCATATGCTTGCTCCTTTTTTTACAATAACATTTCCCATTACTAATGCATCTTTATCAACAATGGCATTCTCATCTATTTTTGGTTTCTTTCCTTTAAATTCCCTTATCATTTTTAATAAGCTCCGCTATTTCATGCGGAAAACGAGCAACTTTTACTCCCGCTTTTTCAAAAGCCTTAATTTTCGATTCAGCAGTCCCTTTATTTCCAGATATAATTGCGCCAGCATGCCCCATTCTTTTGCCGGGAGGAGCTGTTCTCCCTGCTATGTATGCATAGACTGGCTTACTTACATTTTCTTCAATAAACTCAGCTGCTTCCTCCTCAGCAGTTCCTCCTATTTCTCCAACCAGAACAATCATATCTGTTTCCTTATCTTCCTCAAAAGCTTTTAAAGCATCTATGAAAGTAGAGCCGATGACAGGATCTCCTCCCAAGCCAACGCATGTTGATTGTCCAAAGCCTGCTTGGCTCAGAGCATTAACAATTTCATAGGTAAGTGTGCCGGAGCGAGATGCAACACCTATATTTCCTTTCTTGAAAATTGCATTTGGGAATATACCTATTTTTGTTTTGCCTGGAGAGGCTATTCCGGGACAATTTGGTCCTATAACTCTTGCTCCCTTATATTTTGCATAATGGACGAATTGCATAGTATCATGAAATGGAATGTTTTCTGTTATCACAACAACAAGCTTTATTCCAGCATCCAAAGCTTCTATAACAGCATCTTTGGCAAAAGGAGCGGGAACAAAAACAATGCTTGCATTTGGTTTTCTTTCCATAGCTTCTTCCACACTATCATAAACCGGCACTCCATGAACTTCCTGCCCTCCTTTTCCAGGTGTAACACCTGCGACAATTTTTGTTCCGAATTCCATCATAGCTTTTGTATGGAAACGCCCCTGATGTCCAGTTATGCCCTGCACAAGAAGCCTTATATTTTCATCTGCCCATATTGCCATTTTAATCCCTCCCTAACTCTGAAGCTTTTTTAGCAGCTTCCTTAAAAGATTCAACAGGTATAACATAATCCTTAAGCATTTCTCTTGCCTTCTCTTCATTCATTCCTTTTATGCGAGCAACAACAGGACAGCTAAGGGGATGACTTTCCATAAATTCAATTATTCCTTTGGCAACAGTATCGCATTTTGTTATTCCTCCAAATAAATTTAGAAGTATAACCTTGGGATTTGCTTTAGCCATTAATTCAAAAGCTTGCTTTACTTTTTCTGGATCATCAGTTCCTCCCAAATCAAGAAATACTCCTCCTCTACCATTAAATTCATTTAAAGCATCTAAAGTAGCCATTGTTAAACCAGCTCCATTGGCTATAACGCCTATATTTCCATCAAGCTGAACAAATGCAATATTCTTTTCTCTTGCCTCCCTTTCTAATGGTGTAAGTTCCGCATCTTCCTTAGGCAATTCTGGGTGACGATAAATTGCATTGTTATCAACAATAATTTTTGAGTCAGCAGCTATGGCTTTGTCATCTGCAATTGCCAATGGATTTATTTCTGCAAGCTCGCAGTCCTTTTCCACAAACAGTTTAAATAAATTAGATGCTACATTCCTGACTTCCTTAGGCAATTTTCTCAAATGATAAGGTTGCAAACCAATGAGAGGGTTTATATAAACTTTTATAACCTGTTCAGCCATGGATTCAATGTCAATGCCTCCTTCATATGAAAACATCATCAAGTATTCTCTGCTACTCCTGTCAAGGAAAAAACTAAGATAATATTCTTTTTCAATTTTCAGTTTTTCTTCAACAAGCACTCTCCT
>CAZBXJ010000102.1:0-4295 GCA_964495775.1 uncultured Thermoplasmatales archaeon
CTCATTGGTGTCTTAAGCCTATATAATATAACTACTCCTAACATTCTATCACATTGCTAATCATTAGACTTTTTATAAACTTTTTTAGTTGCAGGAGTTTCCAAGCTTCATGCAATAGCCAATAACTTAAATCAAATAACCTTAAAAAATAAATTTAAAAAAGAAAGGGCTAAGATTTCAGCATTATTTCAATGTTTACTCCGTCTGGCACTTGAACACGCATAAGCTGGCGCAGGGCTCTGTCTTGGGCATCGATTTCTATCAGCCTCTTATGAATGCGCATTTCCCATTTGTCCCATGTTTCTGAACCTTCTCCATCTGGGCTTTTTCTGCATGGAACAATGAGGCGTTTAGTTGGCAGCGGTATTGGACCGCGCATTCTTATGCCGGTTCTCTCAGCTATTCTTTTTATCTGCTGGCAAACTTCGTCAATTTTTTTTGCATCTGTTCCAGTTAAAGTAATTCTTGCTACCTGTGCCATATTACTTAATCTCTCTCGGTTCTATATCTTCAACTACTCCTGCTCCAACTGTCTGTCCCATGTCTCTAATTGCAAATCTTCCGAGTTCTGGGAATTCTTTTGCCTTTTCAATTACCATTGGGCGTGTTGGCACAATCCTTACCAATGCAGCATCTCCAGTCTTCAAGTATTGTGGATTCTCCTCAACTACTTCTCCAGTTCTTGGATCAAATTTCTTCAGCAATGCATCAAACCTGCATGCTACTTGGGCGGTATGGCAGTGGAATACTGGTGTATAACCTACTGTAATTACGCTTGGATGATTCAAAATCATTATTCTTGCTGTAAATGCCTTGGCTACTGTTGGCGGATTGTCAACATGTCCGGCAACATCTCCTCTTCTGATGTCCTTTTTGCTAACTCCTCTTATATTTGCTCCTACATTGTCTCCTGGTTCTGCCTGTGGAATTGGTTCATGATGCATTTCAATGCTCTTCACTTCTCCCACTACACCCTTTGGCTGTGTTGATGGCAGGAATATAAGCTTATCACCAGGTCTCATTACTCCTGTTTCAACTCTTCCTACTGGAACTGTACCTACACCAGTAATTGAGTATACATCCTGAATTGGCCATCTCAATGGCTTATCTATGGGCTTTGGTGGCACTTTCAGACTATTCAATGCTTCAATTAAAGTTGGTCCTTCAAACCAGTCTAAGTTCTTCTTTTCAACAATATTATCTCCTTTCCATGCAGATATTGGTATATATGGCACATCTTTGTAACCAATGCTTGTTAGCAATTTCTCAGCTTGAGCTTTAACTTCCTCATATCTCTTTGGATCATATGGAGGCTGTGTAGCGTCCATTTTATTTATTGCTACAATCATCTGATCTACACCTAATGTTCTTGCCAACCATGCATGTTCCTTTGTCTGAGCCATTACTCCCTCTGTGGCTGCAATAACAAGGACAGCTGCATCAGCCTGGCTTGTTCCTGTAATCATGTTTTTAACGAAGTCTCTGTGTCCTGGGGCATCAATTATTGTGAAGTAATATTTATCAGTCTCAAACTTTCTATGGGCTACATCTATAGTCAATCCTCTTTCTCTCTCTTCCTTAAGCCTGTCCATGACCCATGCCAATGCGAAGCTCTCTTTTCCTTTTGCCTTTGCTTCTTCCTCGTATTTCTTAATCAAGTGTTCCTCTATCTGCCCTGTATCCAATAGCAACCTTCCTACAAGTGTTGATTTTCCATGGTCGACGTGCCCTATAATAACCAAGTTAAGATGTGGTTTTTCCGCTGGCATTTTAATCCTCCTGCTTGTAAATAATTTCCAATATATATACTTTATTTGCTTATCTTGATGACTGTTTTCAAAAAAAAGAGGGAGGGGGAAATTGACTGCCATCTTGCCTGCATGTGCCCACCTTAGGGCGCTTTATTACATGCAGGCTTTACTTCTTGAAAATAAATTGGCTGTGAGTATATAAAGCAGGGGAGGGGCAACGCCTATTTATAAAGCTTACGGAAAATGTTTTCTCAAGCTCTCCTCCAATTGCCCATCTTGCTTTGCAAGCCTGCACTATTATTTCCACTGCATTCTCTGGTATCCCCATATCCACAAAAACTTTCGTCATTTTCTTCACCATTTCCTTTATTTCATTTTCTTTCCTTCCTTCCCATAAGAACACATGGACGAGTGGCATAAACAAAAAGCAGGAAATAACTTAAAATATTTTGGAATTAATATTATGGTTAAATGCGAATTCTGCCTCAATTTTGATGGCATAAAATGCAGAAATCCAGATGGTGTGAAATATGGAATGCCAATAGAAGATTCTTTTGAGGAAATAGATTGTCCAGCTTATTTTGAAAAAGGTTTTGCTGGCGCTTTAACTCCTGCCTTCGATGATGAATTCTTTGATGTGTTGTAAATAAATGTGCCACTGAAAATGTTGCCATGCTTTATCATATGGCTCTATGGAAAATGTGGAAATAATTCTTAGCACTCATAAGAAAACCACATTTACCCAGGGAATCAAATTCTTTTTCATTAGCTATGCATTTACTTATACCTTAAATAGGCTATTATTCCTTTTTTCCATTGCATCATTTTTCCTGGATTCATTATGTTATTTGGATCTATTGCTTTCTTTATTCTTTCCATTGTAGCCACATCGCCATTCATCCATGGAGCTTTTGTTATTCCAATGCCATGCTCTCCACTTGCAATTCCTCCAAGCCTATAAACAACTTCATATATCTCATTTACAGCTTTTTCGGCATTCTTCCAGCTTTCTTCTTTTTTTGGATTTATTAAAACTTTCGTATGCAAGTTTCCATCTCCAGCATGTCCATATGTTCCAACTATAATGCCATATTTTTCGGCAATTCTTTGAAATTCCTTAATTGCAATGGGAATTTTTGAAATCGGGACACTCATATCATCTGCCAGGCTAACAGAAATCATATCTTCACCATATCTGGATAAAGAAGGCAATACACCCTTTCTTCCCTTCCATAATTCAGCCATTCTTTCCTCATCATCTGTAAATTCTATTTTATCTGCTTTTCCTTCAAGCACTTTTGCAATTTTTTCTATTTCTTCCCTAACTACTTTTTCCTTCCCATCCACTTCTATCAGCAATAAAGCTTCTGCATCTGGCAAATCAATCCCCATAGCTCTTTTAACAGCCTGAATACAAACTTTATCCATTATTTCCAAAGCAGAAGGAAGCAATCCATTGGCTATAATTGAAGCTACTCCTTCTCCAGCTTTCACAACATCATTAAATGAAGCTAATGCAACAGCTCTTTTTTCTGGCAATGGTGCTATGCGGAGAGTTGCTTCAGTTATTATGCCTAAGGTGCCTTCAGAGCCTACTATAAGACGCTCAACCTGATAGCCAGAAGAATTTTTCAGTGTTCTGCTCCCAAATCTTACTCTGCCATATGGGAAAACAATTTCTAAGCCTAAGACATAGTCACGGGTAGCTCCATATTTTATTGCTCTCATTCCGGAAGCATTTACAGCTATCATCCCGCCAATAGTACAAACATCTCCACTTCCAGGGGTAGGAGGAAAGAAAAAACCATATTTTGCTAAAGCCTCATTTAATTTTGCATATACCACACCAGGCTCAACAACACAGTACAAATCTTCAATCCTTATTTCCTTAATTCTATTCATCCCGGTCATATCAAGCAATATGCCACCATAAATGGGCACAGCCTGCCCGCATAGGGCGGTGCCCGCACCTCTTGCAACAACAGGAATGCAATGCTCATTTGCCAGCTTTACAATTTTCTCCACTTCCTCGCCATTCTTTGGCTTTACCACAACGCTTGGCATTGCATGATGAATGGAGGCATCAAAACCATATGCATATAAGTCTGTTTTGCTTGTAAAAACTCTATCTTTGCTTACAATTTCGTAAATCTTATCCAGAATATCCATACTCATGGAAGTAGCCATGCTTTATAATTTTTTGGCATGTGTAATGTCAAGTAACATCGGTAACATTTTTTGAAAAATATACATTGGCAGGATAATCATGGATGCCCATGTGGTATCTATGATTATTAAACCATTCAATAAATTCCTGAAGCAATGAAAGAACATTTTCAAAAACTTTCTTCAGTTTCAGAAATTCTTCATTGAAAGTTCTTATGGCTCTTTCAATCTTTCCTTTTGCCTGTGGATAATAAGGAGGAGTATGCTCAACTTCTATACTTTCTTTCATACACCATTTTCCAAATTTTCTTGCAAATCTTTTATCATTATCCACGAGTATTTTCTTTGGCTTACCATATTTTTCAATGGTGTTTTTCA
>CAZBXJ010000103.1:0-4265 GCA_964495775.1 uncultured Thermoplasmatales archaeon
GAAATACAAAACCAAAGCCATTAAGCACGGTGCTTGTTCCTACTATAGTAAATACAATTAATGATGACCAAATTGGCAAAATATTTAGATTTGCAATTGAAAATATAGATGTTATTAGAGGAATAAATTTCCAGCCTGTTTCATTTTCCGGCAGAATAGAAGATGAAGACAGGAAGAAACAACGCTTTACCATTCCGGATTTGGCAAAAAGGCTTGAGGAAGAGACAAATGGGCTAATAAGCAGGAAGGACTGGTATCCTGTTCCATGTGTTGTTCCATTGTTTGAGTTAGCAACGGCAATGGATGGAAAAATAAGGGCGGAGTTTACAATTCATCCTCATTGTGGAATGGCAACCTATGTTTTTGTAAGAGGAGATAAAATAATTCCAATAACTCATTTTGTTGATGTAGATGCTTTTTTAGAAGATGCAAAAAGAATTGCTGAAGAAATTAAAGGTTCAAAACTTGCAAAAATAAAGGGCTTAGCTAAAGCAATGAAATTGCTGAAATACATAGATGAAGAAAAAATGCCAGAAGGAATGAATGTTAAGGAATTAATTAAAGAGCTTTTGGGCAAGAGAGATAGAAGCACCTTAGCTAAATTCCACTGGCAATCGTTGTATATAGGAACAATGCATTTCCAAGATTTATATAATTATGATATACAGCGTGTCATGAGGTGTGGAATTCATTATGTTACTCCCGATGGTAGAATAATTCCGTTCTGCGCCTACAATACTGGACCGACTTATAGGGAGGAAGTTGAAAAAAGATTTTCCGTTCCTCTGGAAGAATGGAGGAAAAAGTATGGTGAAAGTGGATTATGATAAGTGTTTGTATTGTGGTGGATGCGTTGGAGTGTGTCCAGTAAATGCAATTACTTTATATGAAACTAGGATAGAAATTAGCGATGATTGCATAAATTGCATGATATGCGTTAAATTTTGCCCTGTCGGAGCAATAACGGAGGGATGAAATGAGAGTAGATTGTTTAATTGTAGGAGCTGGTCCAGCTGGAAGTGTAATGGCAAAGGAAATAGCTTCCTATGGCCATGATGTTCTTGTTCTGGAAAAAAAGCAGGAAATAGGGGCACCAAAAAGATGTGCGGAAGGAATAACAAAACATGGTTTGGAAAAGTTGGGCATAGAGCTCCATCCTCTCTGCATTTCAGGAAGGATAAAGGGGGCAATGCTTTACTCTCCTTCTGGCAAGAAAGTAGTTATGGAAGGAAATGAAATGGAAGGATATGTTCTGGAAAGAAAAGTATTTGAAAAGTGGCTGGCGGCAGAGGCAATAAAAAAGGGAGCAAAGTATATGGTGAAGACACAAGCATTGGGAATGAAAAGAGAAAACAACATTTGGAAAGTTAGAGCAAGGAATATAGAAGGAGAGTTTGAAATTGAAGCAAAGCTTGTTGTTGGAGCTGATGGAGTGGAAAGCAAAGTTGGAAAGTGGGCTGGATTGAATACAACCAATAAGCTTACTGACTATCATTCTGGCATTCAATTTGAAATGGCAAATGTTAATGCAGATGAAAAATATATTCACATATTCTTTGGAAGGGAGGTGGCGCCTTTAGGGTATGCATGGATTTTTCCAAAAGCATTTTCATTTAATGTTGGATTGGGCATATTGGAAAAGGGAGCAAAAATGAAGGCATATGATTATTTAAAGAAATTTATTGAAGAACATGAAGAATTTTTTGCAAATGCTCAGCCAATAGAAATAAATGCTGGTGGTGTTCCTGTAGCTCATTTTACTGAGATGGTTGCAGATGGAGTAATGCTTATTGGAGATGCAGCTCAACTTGTAAACCCAATTCATGGAGGAGGAATAATGAGAGCAATGCATTCTTCAATTATGGCTACAGAAGTGGCTCATGATGCTTTAAAGAAGAATGATTTATCTAAAGAAAAATTAAAGGAATATGAAAAGAAATGGGATGAGGAGTATAAGGAAAAGACTGATAAGTTGATGAAGCTGAGGGCGTTTTTAGAAAAACTTGAAGATAAGGATTTTGAATTGCTTGCAGATATTTTGCAAGGAGAAGATATTTATGCATTAACCCAAGCAAAATTAAGCTTTTTGCTAAAGAAATTAGTAACAAAGCCATCACTGCTAAAACTGGCAAAGAAGTATTTAACTGCTTAATATTAAATCATGAATAAATTATGCATCATTGCTTCTTGCTAGCTGCTAAAAGCTTGGAAGAACATCTCAAGGAAATATTCTTGTTCTTAGAATATGGAAAAGAAATAAGAGAGGATGAAAAAAGATTTGGATTATTTAGCTATATTGCATCCTTTCATTGTTTAACGCTTTTTACATTAAATTGAATATCATCACATCTATGCTTGCATTTGCATAATTGCCAACATTGTCATAGGCAGTGGCTTTTATTTCATGTTTAAAGAAAGCAAATTCATCCCATGTCCATTTATATGGATGATTTTCAAGCTCTGCCTTAAGTTTGTTATCAACTAAAACATCCACTTTTTCTATTCCTGATTGCTCATCCATTGCATCTATTTCAATTGTAATTTTTCCAATTATTATTGGCATAGGTGTTTCCATTACTTCTCTATCTGCAATATAAAGATAGTTGGCTGGTCTTTGAATGCTTATTTGAGGTGGCCGATCATCCACAATTTCAATATTTGCAATTTGAACTAAAGTAGCAACAATAAGTTTTGTTACCCTTGTATCATATTCTATATCCATATGCTCTACTGTATCTCCAGAGCTATGATAATAATCATTAAATTCATATTCATGGAAAAATACTGCATCGTAGCCATGTGCCATAAAGGGCCAGTGGTCGCTATTTGCTCCAGCCCCATATCTGTAAACTTTTAGATTCAAATAGCTATATTTTTCTGCAATACTTATTGCAACATTTGTAATCCATTTGGATTCATCGCTTTCAAAAATTATTACATTTTCTTTTCCTTCCTGGCTCCTAGTATATCCAATCATATCTGCATTCAAAACAGCAACAACATTGCTATTATTTTCATACAAACTCCTTGCATAAACTTGGCTTCCCAGCAAACCCTCTTCTTCGCCAGAGAAAGTAACAAATCTTATTGTATAGGTAAGCTTAATCTTATCTTTATATTTACTCAAAGCCTTAGCAGCAGCAAGCACAGCAGCAGTGCCTGAGCCATTGTCATCTGCACCAGGCGAGCCAGGCACACTATCATAATGTGCGCATATAATTATGCTATCATTTCTTTCTCCTGGCAGAACAGCAACAACATTCCTATCTGAATAGCTTCCTAAACTCCAGTTGAAGAAATGGGTTTCGTAGCCATAGCTTTTGAATTCATTGTAAATGTAGTTTCCTGCATCCCAGCAAGCTTGTGTTCCTGTAACACGGGGACCAAATGATTCTAAAGTTTGCAAATAGTTCAGAATCATTTCTTCATTAACTTCATTCATTATTTTTTCTACATAATCTTCCTTAGCTTCAACAACAACTGGAAAAGATAACACCAAAATAATAGCAATTGCTATACTCTTTTTCATGCAATTTTATCCCTTTTCACCTTAAAAAATTTGTTATTGGAGTCATCAAATGAAATGGAATGTTGCTATAACAATTCATTACAATAAACGCTGATAGCCAATTTTGAATAGCAACCTTTTTTCATTAATTTTTATCTCATTATCCAAAAAAGTTTATAATTTGTTTGAAATACATGACAATGAAAGTTGTTGTTTCTTTAGGTGGCTCATTGATTTCTTTGGAAAACCCAGAATATATAAAAGAAGTGGCTGAACTTATCAAAAAAATTTCAAAGGATATCTCTCTTTATGTGGTAGTGGGGGGAGGAAAATTAGCAAGGAATTATATCATTACAGCAAGGAAATTTTGCAATGATGAAAGATATCTTGATGAAATTGGCATTTTGGCTACGCGCCTAAATGCAATGCTAATTAATTCCTTTTTTAAAAAGAATTTACCAAAAACAATTGAAGAAGCATCAAAAATGGCACCTCCTGTTATAATGGGTGGAACAACTCCTGGCCATTCTACAGATGCTGTTGCAGCAATGCTGGCAAAGGAAATTAAAGCAACTCGCCTTGTTATAGCCACAGATGTAGATGGAATTTATGATAAGGATCCAAAGAAATATGAGGGTGCAAAAAAATTTGATAGAATTCATATAAAAGAGCTGAAGAAATTAGCAGGGGAAGAATGGAAGGAAGCAGGAGAAAGTGTTATTATCGATGCCATTGCATGCAAAATTATTGATGAGGA
>CAZBXJ010000104.1:0-4236 GCA_964495775.1 uncultured Thermoplasmatales archaeon
ATCTGAAAAAGTCCTCAAATCTTATCCTCTTATAAGCAGAAAATTTCTTCATATTATGGTTGGAAATATCTTCTTTATTCTACCACTATTTGACCATGCTTGGGTGATGTCTTTTGTGGCTGCGGCTCCTTTCATATTGCTAACTTTTCTTGTAAGTCCTTACTCTCCCCTGAAAATAGTCAGCAAAACATCAGCGGCAGGTCACGGAATGGGGCTTGTTTATTATTCAATATCATGGACTGTGCTTGCCTATGTCTTTTTCAGCAGGCCGGAAGTCATAGCAATGGGCATTGTGGCAATGTCATATGGTGATGGCTTTGCATCTCTCATAGGAACAAAATTCGGCAGAAAGAAGTATAATATCTTCGGAGACGAGAAAAGTATTGAGGGATCGATAGCAATGTTTATTGTAACAACTCTTGTTTCATTGATAGCACTTTACTATTATGGTGTCGAGATAAATGTGTTAGCAGTTATTTTCATTTCATTTATTGCAACTTTGGTGGAGGCTATAACTCCAAAAGGTCTGGACAATCTGACGGTTTCCTTTTCATCTGCTCTGCTTTATTATGCCATCTCCTAAGGTGGTAAGATGCGTTTCATAGTTGTTGATGGGCTTGATGGCGCTGGAAAGGATACTCAGGCAAGAAAGATAATGGAAAGATATAAGGCAATGGGTGAAAGAGTTATATTACGCTCTCATCCAGAAATGGATAACAAATATGGAAGGAAGGCGAAAGAAGCATTGCTTGGAAGAGGTAAAATAAATCATCTGAAAGCAGCCATTTATTATGCTCTCGATGTTATACGCTCTATAAAAAAATATTATGGGAAGTCAGATACATTTATAGTGGTGAGATACTTGGTTGGTACAGCCTACTTGCCATTTCCTATTGCAAAAATTTTATACAAATTTTTTGCAACGTTTTTGCCAACTTCGCCTTATATGTTTTTCCTTGATGTTGAACCAGAGAATTCCTTGGAAAGGATAAAGGGCAGGGAAAAAAGAGAGATGTTTGAGAGTTTAGAGGAGATGAGAAAAGTGAGGAAGAAAGCTCTCAAGCTGGTAAAGGGCTGGCATATTATAGATGCTAATCACTCCATAGAAGAAACATATAGGGAAATAGAGGCAATTCTTGATGAATTAGATGGATTAAAGAGATAGCATTGTCTTGTGAGATACGAATTTGAGCGTATATATCATGTCAAATCTCTTGCGACCTGATAGCCTCTATAAAAGTCTTGATGGCTTCTTCTCCATTATCCCTTTTCAACTGCCTCAAAGAGATATCTATTTTGGCCAAGGGTTTTGCTTCCGCAAGTTCAGCCATCTCATTTAGGGCTTTATCATGGCCGCCGCCTGCGGAGGTGGCAAAGAATGCCACCCTCTTGAATTGTCCACGAAAGCGTAGAATATAAGCTCTCACAGGGCTGGACATGCTTCCTGCCCAAATTGGGGTTCCGATGATTACGAGATCAAAATCTTTAGGATTATATTTCG
The DNA here is from genome assembly GCA_964495775.1 of uncultured Thermoplasmatales archaeon. Taxonomy (GTDB): domain Archaea; phylum Thermoplasmatota; class E2; order UBA202; family JdFR-43; genus JAPDJP01. Next base: position 1,502 of record CAZBXJ010000104.1, read on the forward strand.
GTTCGACTATTGGCGGAATCTTTTTCCTCACTGACTCATACCCAGAGCGGAGGAAACCAAGGATTCCTTTTCGGTTTATCTTATCTCTGATAATCTCAAGATTAGCATCCAGTTCTTTAGCTATCTTTTTGGCTACAGAAAGCGTATTTCCTGTTCTTGAATATACTGCCACGAGCGTTTTCATGTGGCTTCATCTCCTCTCCAAATTGTTTATCCCCTTTCCTTTTGATACTCAAAATAAGAGTAAATAATCGTATAGGTTGCAACCAAAATTACAGGAATAAAAATGAAAAATAATGCATGGCTTTCGAAAAATATTCCAATAAAAGCGATTATTCCGGCAATCTTGAACAATTTTCCACCAATTTTATGAGTCTTTTCCCATACCTTTTCACTGCTCAATGTCCAGGGAGTTCTTATACCTATAAACCAGTTTCTTTTTGCATTTTCTACTAAAATACCAATATAATAGAATAGGATACCCATAGCAGGCACTAATAGTTGAACTATACTGAATCTAATTCCTGTATTCCACAGAAGAGTAAGAAGGTAAATGTAAAACAGGTATGCGATCATCAATACTACAAATCCATCATAGTATTTTCTAAACTTCTCAATGTTTTGCTTCAACGGATCTATTTTTGGAATTGCAATGAAGAGTAGGAATATCAACATAGAGACTATCGGCATCAAAAACAATCCCCAAAATTTTGGCATATATCCATCTACTTCTCCTTTTGCATTCCAGTGTGATGCCATTCTCTCAGGCATTTGGGGATAAAGATATATGCCAATGATAAAGGAAAACAAAATTATTCCCATAGCTACTATCTCACTTTTTCTCATATTCATAAAGTGAAGTTTTGAATATTAATAGTATTTTCGTTTTCTAAAGAGTTCAAAAATAGTTTATTCAATAAAAAGGATAGATGCAGGCAATCATTGACATAAAAGAGAGTATTTTTATATCTGAGAGAGCGCCACTCGGGATTATTTAAACAGTAATCTACAAATCAAAATCTTAATGTCTTTGGAGGTAAGAATAAACGAGAGTTCAGTGCATCCAAGGATTATACCACCAACTTTGTTCCGAGAAGCAGTCGATTCCACAATTTCTGGGTAGGCGTGGTTCCTGTTCCTGTTTCTTTCATAATGTTTCTCGATAAGCATTTTGTAAAACCTGATGGCAAGTATGGACTCATTCCTCCCAAAATTCCCATTCTTTTGTATTTTGGCATAAGATGTGATTAACGAGAGTTATTAAATTTATTGTGAGATATTAGCTCTTCTTTTTGCCAGAATATCGGATAAAAGCTCGCCATCCACACCAACATTGTCAGTTTCGTTATCATGGATTATAATGCTAACGTGTTGAACCTTATAAATCTCTCTGATAACATCAGTAATTTTCCTTACAAGTTCTCTCTTTGTCTCCACATCAATCTTAGGTCCTTCAATTATTATAGTTGCCATTTTTAGCACCTTTTATTCTATGTAAGAAAGGTATAAATTTATTTCTTTTTCTCCTCTTTTTCAGATTTCATGAAAATATTCTTTAATTTTCCCTCCCATTCCTCCAGCATTTTCACTAATACCTCTGCCTTAACAAGTATTATCCCCCATTTGCCATATTTCTCTCTACCAAGCACAAGAATCTTGTCTCCCGCATTTATCCCAAATTTTTTCCTGAGTTTGCTCGGCAAAACTATCTGACCTCGCTCGCCCACAGTGACGCTACCGTAAAAGTCAATATCATCCATGAAAATAATGAAAAAACATGTATTTAATGTTTTTTACAAAATTTTATATAAATCATTTTATTACATCTCATATGCTAGGAAAGATGGGAAGATGGATCAGAAAACATCCATGGGTTGCTATAGGCATCGTGCTTATAATAACATTCGCATCTGTAGCAAGCGTTGCCACTTTTGGGTTAAAACAGGAATTCAGTGAGGAAACATTCATGCCAGATTTAGAAGAAGTAAAAGCAAATCAGGAGATTTCAAATAATTTTACATCAACATATGATGTAACGATATTGGTAAAATCAAAAAATGGAGACTTGCTAACAAAAAATGCATTAATAGAAATACTCCAAATAGAAAAAAATATAGCAAATTCTTCGTTAAGGGAAAAACTTTATACTCCTTTTATGCCCACCTATTCCATAGGAAGTGTTGCAGATATTGTTGCACAACTTATTTTGCAGCAGAAGGGAATAGAAAACCCAACATATGATGAAAAAATAGCTGCATTGCAGCAGATGAACGATAGCCAGATAAAAAATGTTATAAAAAATTTTTTAACTAATCCTTTTGCCCCTGCTGATATAAAAGCAATGTTTAAAATGAGCCTGACAAAAGATTTTAATTTGAGCAATTTGAAGGCAAAAGGAACTATAATAAGAGTTAGTTTTAACCATACTATAAGAAAAGATGATAAGCTTGCATTGGAAACAGAAAAAACATTAGATGAAATTGTAAAAAGCGTGGATTATGCATCAATAGATGCATATGTTATGGGGGCGCAGATAATTTCAGATGAAATAATGAAAGCAAATGATGAATCGATGAAAATATTGCTTCCTCTGGCCTTATTGATGGTTATAATTATATTGGCAATAATTTACAGAGATGTTATTGATATGCTTGTAAGTTTGCTTGCCCTCGTCTTTGCGATAATATGGATGTATGGATTTGGGGCGGCGATGCACTATTCATTTAATCCAATAA
>CAZBXJ010000105.1:0-4225 GCA_964495775.1 uncultured Thermoplasmatales archaeon
AGAATAATATGAATGGGAAAAATAAATATAGCGGAAAAAATTTCAGGACTACACAAAATTTTTTGTGGAGAAATGTAGGATAGTTTGCAAAATTACCTCATTTTAATTTTTCTATAGCTTTTCTCTTTGCTTTTTCATATATTTCCTTTATTGGTTTATTTAGAGCATCTGCAATCTTTTTGCAATCTTCGTATTCTGGAGAAATACTCGTTACCTCTCCATTTAAATATCCAATCTTCACTCTTATTTTTCCATACTCTGTTTCCACGTCAACAATATCTCTTTTTAACCTCTCTCTCCTCACTTTATAATATCTTATTCCAAAAGTTGTTGTTTCCCTGAATATTGTATTTTTTGCCTCCTCCAGTCTTTCAGCATTTACCAGAACTTTTAAGAGAGTTCCATACCTCCCTTTCTTCATTATAACAGGAACAATGTATGCATCAATAGCTACTTTTTGCAATTTTTCAATAACATGGGGATAAAATTCAGGATTCATATCATCTATATTTGTTTCAATAACATAAATTCCTCCAGCATCTATCTCATTCCCAATAAAAATTCTCAGGATATTTGGCACATTCAATTTTTTCTTCCCCTTTCCATATCCAACAGCCTTCACCTCCATTTCCGGCTGTGAAAATTCTGCCATGCTGAGCAAAACAGCTCCTGTAGGTGTGGTAATTTCCTCATTTATCTGAGTAAATTCAACGGGTTTATTCTTTAAGAGCTCAACAGTAGCAGGCGCAGGAGCAGGCAACAAGCCATGCATGCATGTAACGAATCCTCTCCCAACCTTTACTGGGGAGGAATATATTTTTTTTATTTTCAAGCCATCAATGGCAATCAAACAACCTACAATATCTATTATGGTATCAACTGCACCCAATTCATGAAAAATAATTTCCTCCTTGCTTACTCCATGTATTTTCGCTTCCGCTTCTGCCAGCTTTAAAAACATCTCTTTTGCTCTTTCCTTAATTTCTTCTTTCAAATCACTCTTTTCTATTATTTCAAAAATATCTTTTAACCTCCTTTCTTTTTTATCTGTCGAATGAACATAAACAGAAGTTGCCTCTACCACATCCCTTTCCTTTTTAATTTCAATTTCATAATCTATTCCTAATTTGTCCAATTCATTTTTTAATTTGTCCACTGGAAAACCCACATCTATCAATGCTCCTAAAAGCATATCTCCACTTATTCCCGATATTATGTCAACGTAGGCAATCATTACTAAGTATTGTTATTCAGAATGTAAATTTTTAGATGAATGAAAAATCCAGCTATGCAATACTAAAAAAGTTAATAGCTAAGAAGTTTTATTCAATATGGATTACGAAATTATACCATTTACAAAAGCTAGACAAAACATTTCGTTGTTGCTAGAATTAAGGAAAAAAAATGTTATTCATACTGTTCTTGAGGCAGATGTTACAGATGCAAGAAGAAAAATTAAAGAATATAAAAACAAAGGATTGGATATATCCTTTACAGCATGGTTTATAAAATGTTTTGTTGAGACAATGAAAGAAGAAAAATTGTTTAATTCCATTAGGCATGGAAGGAAAAAGATTGTTATTTTTAATGATGTTGATGTTGCAATCCCAATTGAGAGAGAATTTGATAGAGAAGCAAGGCCGGTAGCCTACATTATAAGAAAAGCAAATGAAAAGAGCGTTGTTGATATAACTAAGGAGATAAGAGAAGCCCAAAAAAGAGAAATAGAGGAAAAAACACAAGTTTTGGATAAAATGAATTTTTTAGCGAAGTTTGTTCTCAATTCTCCCAAGTTCATACAAAAATTTTTACTGTTAATTTTGGGTAGAAATGCATTTAGAAGAAAGAAATATATGGGAACCACAGCTGTTACTGCTGTTGGAATGAAAGGGAATTTTAGAGGTTGGCTTTTTACATTGGGAGGACACTTTACAACTTCAGCAGCAATAGGAGGAATAACGAAAAAAGTTGTAATGAGCAATGGAAAGCCAGTGGAGAGGGAATTTTTACGTTTCATAATAAGTGTTGACCATGACATTATTGATGGCGCCCCTCTTGCAAGATTTTCCAATAAACTCATTAATTTAATGGAAGAAAGTTATGGATTGTAATTTGAAATTAATTCTTCTCCCATTTTGCTTCTATAACTTCCTTAATTGCTTTTGCTTTCTTTTCTCCTATGCCCTCCACTCTTTTTAATTCTGCCAAACTTGCATTCATAATGTTTTTAACTGAGCCAAAATAATCCAATAATCTTTTGGCGAGCGTAGCAGAAACATTCGGGAACCCTTCCACTATAAATTGCTGCCTCTCCCTCAAACTCATCATTGGTTTCTTTCCCCTTAAACTTATTTCTTTTTTCTTTCTAAATTGCTCTCTTACTGCAATAGCATAAAGCAATGATGCAGTTTCTTCTGTATCTCTGGTCCTTATGACAGGTATTTCATAGTCGGTAAGAATACATGCTATAGCTCCATAGATGGCTCTTTCAGATATATTTCTTGAAAACAAACCTTCATCTTCTATTATCAAAATTGGTTTATCATATGCTTCCTTAAGCCTGTTTATTTGCTCGAAAATTCTTTTTCTTATCAATGAATCTAAAAAATCTTCCGCCTTTTTCCTTTCTACAGCTACATGCTCACTAAGTATATAATCGCCTACAGGCAACTGTTTTATTTCGATGTCTGCTTTTGTTGCTAGCAAATCAGGAATTCCAGAATATCGCTCTCTTGTATCAATTATTATTTTTGCTTTTTGCATGATAGAAAATAAATTAAAATTTAATTTTTTATTGGAAAATTTATAATTGAGGATAAATTTATCACTATGAGTTTGCTCATAAAAAATATAGGAGAGCTTTTCGATGGAGAAAAAATCATTAAGAATGCCAGCATATATATTGAGAATGGAAAAATTGTTTCTATTGGAAAGAAAGAAAAAGCAGATGAAGTTATAGATGCAGAAGGAAATTTTGTTATGCCGGGTTTTGTTGATTCACACACTCATGCAATATTTGCTGGATCAAGGGAATTTGAGCTTCCTTGGAAAATTGAAGGGCTTAGCTATTATGAAGTTGCTGAGAGAGGAGGAGGAATATGGTATACGGTAGAGGAGACGAGAAGGGCTAGCAAAGAAAAATTAAAAAAAGAAACAGAGAAAAAACTCAAAGAAATGTTGATACATGGAACTACAACAGTTGAAATAAAAAGCGGATATGGTTTAGATAAAGAAAATGAAAAGAAATTGTTAGAAGCAATAAATGAAATCAAAAGAAATGGTGTAATTGATGTAATTCCAACCTTTTTGGCGCATGCCATTCCAAAGGACATGGACGCTGAAAGCTATACAGATTATGTAGTAAATGACATAATCCCAGAGATAGGCAGTAAAAATTTAGCAAAATTTTGCGATGTGTTTTGTGAAAAAGGATATTTTAATGTGGAGCAATCAAAAAAAATACTTGAGGAAGGAAGGAAATATGGCATGCTCCCCAAAATTCATGCAGATGAGTTTTCATGTATTGGATGCAGCAGGCTTGCGGCGGAAATAAAGGCGGTGTCTGCAGACCATCTGCTAATGGCTGGAAAAGAAGAAATTAAAGAGTTGGCTTCTTCAAATGTTATAGCTACCTTGCTACCAGCAACACCTTTTGTTTTAAATACTCCTTATCCAAATGCTAAAGAAATGCTCAATGCTGGGCTAACTATTGCCTTAGCTACAGATTTCAATCCAAATTGTTATGTACAAAATATGCAATTTATTGTTCAACTTGCCTGCTATAAAATGAAAATGCCACCATTAGAAGCTTTAAAAGCCTCCACATTAAATTCAGCAAAAGCCCTTGCTTTGGAAAATGTTGGAGCAATAAAAGAAGGATATAAGGCAGACATTATAATAACAAATGCTGCATCGCACCTTTTCATTCCTTATAAAATAGGAGTGAATTTAGTAAAAACAGTAATAAAAGGTGGAAAAATAGTCGTGGAGGGTGGCAAAATAAAAATTTAAAGAGCAGCTAGGCACTAGGCACGGTGCTGATGACATGTTAAAGCCCGCCTCCATATAAGCATGAAGGAGGCGGTAAAATGTTATGCAGGTATGGATGTGCATAAGAAGTTTTCTGGCTATAGTATGTACAAAAGAAGGAGAAGTTGTAAGGAAAGGAAGAATAAGAACAAATGAAAAAGAAATAAGAGAATTCTTTTGTGGGCTAAAGAATGTA
>CAZBXJ010000106.1:0-4225 GCA_964495775.1 uncultured Thermoplasmatales archaeon
AAACCATACCATTATATTTATAAGCAATAGTTTATTTCAAGAGCATGTATTATCTAGTAAAGATGGAAAATACAATAAGGATTCCACCTTCAATGATTGACGAGGATTTGGAAGAGGTAAGTAGCAAAATTGTTCAGGAAACATTTGAGGGGACAATGGATAAAGAATATGGGCTTATTGTTTTGGCAAGAAATGTAAAGAGAATTGGTGAAGGATATATTTTGCATGGTGATGGTGCCATTTACCAAAAAGTTGAGTTTGAAGCTTTAACTTTTAAGCCTGAATTGCATGAAGTAGTAGATGCAATTGTTTGCGATATAGTTGAATTTGGTGCTTTCTGCCATATTGGACCATTAGATGCTCTCTTGCATAAAAGCCAGATAATGGATGATAAAATACTAGTTGATGTGGAAAACAAGAGAATGGAGGGAAAAGAAACAAAGAAGGTTTTAAAAGTTGGAGATAAAATAAGGGTGAGAATTGTAACTGTTTCATTAAATGAAATGAATCCGAGAGAAAGTAAGATTGGACTTACAATGCGCCAGCCTGGTTTAGGAAAGGAAGAATGGAAGGAAATGGAAAAGAAAAAGAAGGAGAAGGAGGGTGGTAAATGAAAGCATGCAGAAAATGCCATATTTTAACAACAAGAAGCACCTGCCCTTATTGTGGGGAAGCAACCTCTGATCACTGGCAGGGCTATCTGATTGTTCTGGATCCAAATAATTCTGAGATTGCCAAAAAGATGGGAATAAAAATGCCAGGAAAATATGCTCTGAAGGTAAGGTAAATGTATTTTGTTCCAGAAAAGAAGAAAGAGGAATTGAGGAAGCCTTTAGGAAAAATTGTTAAAGAAATTGATTTGAGGAGTTTGGAAGGGAAAAGAATAGTTACCGTTGGAGATTTTGTTACATCATATTTTGTAAAGCTTGGCGTAATGCCAGATATTGCAATAATTGACTATAAAATTGAGAGAAAAGAATATAAAGGGAAAAAATTTCAACCTCAGAAAGTAATAAAAGTAAAAAATCCAGCTGGCTATATAACGAGAGAGCTATGGAATTCAATTGCAACAGCATATGCATTGCAGGAAAAAGTGCTTATTGAAGTAGATGGTGAGGAAGATTTGGCAGCACTGCCCGCAATATACCTTGCACCACCAAACACAATAGTTATATATGGTATGCCATCTAAGGGAATGGTAGTGGTGGAAGTTGGGGAAAAAGAAAGAAAAAAGGTTGATGAATTCCTGAAAAGTCTGGAGGGTTAAAATGGAGGTAGAGGTTGTAGATAGAAGAGAAAATAAGTTGCTTGAAAGAGAAGAAATACACTGCATAATTAAATATGATGGTCCAACGCCAAACAGGCAAAAAGTAAAGGAAGAGCTCAAGAAAGCTTTGGGTTTAAATGGCTTCATTGTTATACATCGCATAAGACCAATGTTTGGAATGATGCAAGCAAAAGTTTATGCAAAAGTTTATCCATCTGAAGCTGTAGCAAGAAAAATTGAGGAAGATTATATCCTGAAGAGGGAGACAAAAGGAAAAGGTAAGGAAGAGGCAAAGGAGGAAGCAACATGAAATGGAAATATTACGAGGTAAAAGATGGAAAATTAGTAAGGAAAAGGAAGGAATGCCCAAAGTGCGGGCCAGGCACTTTCATGGCGGAGCATGCAGACAGGAGAAGCTGTGGAAACTGCGGATATACAGAATTTAAAACTGAGAAAAAGTAGGCGTTCTTGGAATCAAAGCCATTATAACAGCTGTTCTTGTTATTTCTTTTCTATCTATTAACTTGCTAAAATACCATACCGCTCCCTTCTTCCTCTCACTTTCATTTTTAAAAGGAATAACTTCTTTCATTTCCTTTCCTTTCTTCAATGCTTCTATAATCCATTCTGGGCATTGAAAAGCCGGGCTTTTTCCATATGTTATATAGCCAAGCTTATCTGCTATAGCCACATATTGCTCAACAAAATAAATTCCATTTTCCTCCTTTATTCCTGCTTCAATACCCACACCATAATCTTTTCTCTCCACTGCTTTTCTCGCCCTCTCAATAGCTCCTTGCAAAATTTCTTTATTCCAGGGTTGTTTTTTTGTTTCTGCTTCCACACTTTCATATTCTATTTCCAAATTTGGGAAAAACTCATTAAAAGCTTCTCTTACTGCCTCCATTTTGATTTCATTTTTTGTTGCTACACATACTTTCAATGGCTTTAACCTATGCTTTCCATCTATTTCCCCATTTTTAATTCTCCTTGTTGCAATAGCTATTCCATCATCTGCAACAACAAATGGAACCTTTATTATTTTCAACTCTTTTAACCCTTTTTTCCTCCTTATCTCATTTATTTCTTTTGCCCTCTTTTCCGTTTCTGGAGAAACAATTATGGCATCAAAATCCTCTTCTATGGCGATGCCATATACATCTTTTAAAGGAAGGATTCTAACTTTATCTTTCCATCCCTGCTTTTCAATGAATTCTTCTAATTCTTTTTTTCTTTCTTCATAACTTTTTGCTTTTTTCCCTAATTTAGCAACCAGTTCATCTGTAGCCAAGCCAATGAAAACTTCTTTTCCTGTTCGGCAAGCTTTCTTCAACAGCAATTTGTGACCTTCATGCAATATATCAAATGTTCCCCCTAAGCAAACCTTCATTGATATGGTAGCTTATTTACATTTAAGAAATTTATGAAAGAAAAGATAAAACTGAATGAAATTGGTAGCTAGCTAAGCACAAAAGTTAAAAGATGGTAGGACTATCATACTATGCTTCGTAGTCATTACAGCAAGGAAATAGATGAAAGATTTCATGGAAAAGAGATAAAGGTTGCTGGATGGATAGAAGATATAAGAAATTTAGGAGGGATTGCTTTTATGATATTGAGGGATAGAGAAGGGAAATTGCAAATAACAGCCATCAAGAAGGAAAATCCAGATTTATTCAAAAAAATGGTATCTCTTCCACGAGAGAGTGTTATAGCTGTTGAAGGAATCTGCCAAAAAAATGAAAAGGTGATGAATGGATGGGAGTTATTGCCTAAAAAATTGGAAGTGCTTTCCATTGCTTCAACACCTCTCCCAATGGGAGTGATAGACAAAGTAAATGTTGATTTCGATACTAGATTAGATAACAGAGTCATTGATTTGAGGAAAGAGGATACAAAAGCTATTTTTTTAATCAGGCATTCTTTTATAAAATACACAACTGAATTTTTAAGACATAAAGGATTTATAGAAGTTCATACACCAAAAATAACAGCTTCTTCTTCTGAAGGAGGAACAGAAGTATTCAAAGTAGATTATTTTGGCAGAGATGCATATCTTGTACAATCTCCCCAGCTTTACAAGCAAATGTTAATGGCAACAGGATTTGATAGAGTATTTGAAATTGCATGGTATTTTAGGGCAGAGGAACACGATACTTCCCGCCACCTTAACGAATCAACAGCCATAGATATAGAAATGGCGTTTATAAGTAATGAAGAGGAGGTAATGAAGATTGCAGAAGAGATGACAGATTATGCCATTCAAAAAATTTTGGAGGAAAATAGCAAGCAGCTTGAAATACTGAATGTTGAGATTAATGCGCCTTCTCCGCCTTATCCACGCATTAAATATGATGAAGTTGTTGAGATATTGCAAAAAGAAATTGATTTTAAGTGGGGCGATGATTTGGGGGCGGATGAAGAAAATTTACTGGCAAAGCATCTTGACTATGAGCTTTATTTTATAAAGGATTTTCCTTTAGAAACAAAGCCATTCTACGCAATGCCAAATGGCAAATATGCAAGAGCTTTTGATTTGGAGTACAAAGGAATGGAAATTGCTTCAGGAGCACAGAGAATCCATGACTATGATATGCTTGTAAAAAGGATGAATGAATTGGGAATGAACATAAATAATTTTGAGGATTATTTGAAGGCATTCAAATATGGCATGCCACCTCATGGAGGATTTGGATATGGAATAGAGCGCTTTTTGATGAGATTACTAAATCTAAGGAATATTAGAGAATGCATCCTATTCCCAAGAGATAGAAAAAGATTGAGACCATAATTCATAAGAATCCCGGCGCCCGGATTCGAACCGGGGACACGCGGATATCTGCGGCGGTGGGATACAGCCCAAGGAAAGCAACTACAGTCCGCCGCTCTGCCAGTCTGAGCTACGCCGGGACAATATGAATATGCATGAATTTTTTTAAATTTTTGCTTTGACCTTTG
>CAZBXJ010000107.1:0-4195 GCA_964495775.1 uncultured Thermoplasmatales archaeon
ATAGAATATTTTGAGAAAAATTATAAGGAAAATATGGAGAGAGATGAAGCAATTAATCTTGGTATAGAAGCCATAAAACTGGTTAGAAAAGGAAAGCCTGGAGAAGTAGAAATTGGAATCATAGATAAAAAAGGTTTTAGAAAAATGAATAAAAAGATATAAGGAAAGAGAAGGGTTTAACTATAGCCGTAGGATATCAAAGAACCCCAAAGCAATCCTATTATTATTGCTGCAGCTACCAGCATTCCAAAGCGCACAAATTTGTCTTCCTCTGTGTCTATAAGTCCACCGAGAGCAAGTCCTATTGCAGCCAAAAATATGCCTATATCTTTTATCAAAACGGCTGTTTTAGCAGCATCCTGATCTTGCTCTCCATAATAGTTGCTATGGTAATATGCTGCACCGATCAAAAGCAACAGTATACCCAATCCCACTATTCCTGGTATCCAACTTTTCATTCCCTATCCCCTCCGAAGATATATTTTTATACCCTTTATAAGGATATCGATTTTTTTCATGAACCACCAAAAAATTTGTTTATTTCATCTAAAACATTATTCGCCATTTCAATTTCCATATACTTCTTAAATCTTCTTGCCCTTTCGTCAAGAATAATTGCAATTCCTTTGTCATCTTCTTTCCTTATTAACCTGCCTATAGCCTGCTTCATCTTTCTTATGACTTGCGCCTCCACCACATATTTCCATCCATTTCCGTATTTTTTATTGTAGAAATCTATGAGAGCATACTGTTTGGCTGATGGGGGAGGATATGGAATGCCCACTATTATCACCATTTCGAGTTCTTCAGATGGAAAATCCACGCCTTCTGCAAGCCTGCCACCCATTACGGAAAGAAATACGCCTCCTTTCTTTTTAAATTCTTTTAACTTTTTCATTATGTCATCTTGCCTCTCTTTTTGCCTTTCTATATAAACTTTTCTTTTAATATTAAGTTTGTTAAGGAATCTGTCCATAATGATATAGGATGGAAAGAGAACGAGAGTATTTTTATCTGTAGAGTTGCATATTTTTTCCACATATTCTTTTATTCTATCAAGCATTTCATCATTCATATAGTATTTTGTTGTGATTCCTTTAACATAAATTATTTTCCTATTTTCCTCTGGAAATGGAGAAGGGAATTTTGCAATTTTTGCTTCAATGCCAATGCTTTTCTTATATTCTTCCATTGGTTCAAGAGTTCCAGACATATGTATGCTTATATAAAATGAATCGAGTATTGAAGCCGTCAAAGATGCATCCAAGCAATAGGCTTCTATTTTTATATTATCTTCTTTCTTTTCAACTATTTTAACCCAATTTTCATTTAAATCGAGCCACCTTATAAAGAAATTACCAACGCTTCTTATGAATGAACGAGGAAGTAAATTTTTACTTTCCTTAATATCTGCAACCACCTCTCCATATGTAATCATTTTATCTGCAATCTCCCGCAAATAATTTTTGTCTATACCTTCTTTTTTAAGCTCTTCCTCTATTTTTTTATCTGCGAGTAAAGCATCATCAGTTTCAGAAAAATCTATTTCTTCTTGCAACAATTCAAAAATATTCTCCATTGTTTCAAGTAGAAATAAAACTTCTTTATCTCTCACACCATATTCATCTGCTTCATTTATTGCATGCCTTACAGTATTTAAAGAGAGGGAAAAGGAAAGCAATTCTCTGCAAAATTCTGGCAAATTGTGGGCTTCATCAATAATAAGAATGGTTTTTTCAAATGGATAGGAATACCACATCATGAATTTTTCCCTTAAAAATTCATCAAATATGTAAATATATGGAGCAATAACTACTTCTGCATCTTTAACGAAGAGTTTGTTCATCTCATATGCACAAATTCCGTTTTTCCTACCATATTCCAAAATTTCCTCGGCAGAAAAAATTCCATTAAAATTTAATGCATCTTTTGTAAGTATAAAATTTTCAAAGAAAAGGCATCTATTCCATTCTCTTTTTCCTTTCAATGCTTCCATACTTCTCTTTTTTCTGGCAGAACATATTTTACTCAATTCATCATTGGAAATTTTCTTATCCTTTAATGAGGGGATATTTTCTACGAGCAAGCACATATTGCTTTTCCCTTGTATTCCAACAGCCTTTATATCTATCTTTTCAGCTAATTTTTTTAATTCAACAATAGCCTGCCTCTGCTGAGAATTTGTCCTCGTTAGATAAACTATTCCCATATCATTTTCTTTTGCAAAAGAGATGCAGGGGGTTAAAACACAAACTGTTTTTCCCGTGCCAGCCGGCGCCTCCAGCACAAGATTTTCCTTATTTTTTAAACAATTCTCCACAATTTCTATAATTTCCTTCTGATATTTTCTCGGCTTATATGGGAAAAGCTCATTCATGCACTCCTCTTTTTATTTTAATTAGCTTTTCCAATACATCTCTTTCATCTGGTGTTAGCTCCATATCAAGCAATTTTTGAATTTCAGATTGGCTTATATCAACAAGCATAATCTGCCCAGGCTTAATTTGTCTTCCAACCGTCGCCCCATCTATTGCAATAGCTACTTCCATCCCCTGTATTGCCTTTGATAATGATCTCTTCTCCTTTTGAATGCTCTTTATTTTCCCAACTGGCTTACCATCATCCCTTATCAACTTTTGCCCCGGCCTAATTTCACCAGCTAATACCCTCACTCCTATTATTGCTGGCTTACTAACTCTAAAGGTATAATTTGGCAGGAATTTTATCATTCCAGGATAAGTAATTTTCTTCCTTTGCTCTTCCTCAATCTCCTTCTTTTTCTTTTCCAGCCATTCATCTAATTTATCGAGCAAATGATAGATCACCTTATCAGTTAAAATTTCGACATCCTGCTTATCCTCTTCTACTTCTGGCAGAATCTTAACATTAAATCCTATAACAACTCTATTTAAAGGATTGGAATTTGTTTGGGCTTCAACAATATCTCTTTTTGAAATATCCCCAACTTCTGCCTTTCTTATTGGAATTCCTCTTTCCTTCAATATAAAAGCAATTGCTTCTAATGAGCCAACTGCATCTGCCTTCAATATGATTCCTTCATCCTGCGTTTCAATATTTATGCTCATCTCCTTATTTATTTTCTTTATATCCTCTTCCAAATTCTTAACAACTTTTATAGGGGCGCCAGCAAATGTTTCTTCTAAGCCAGGGGCAGCAATTTTTATTCCGCATGCTGCATGTGCTTCCTTTACTTTCATGAATTTATCAGATGGATCTCTTATCTCATCTAATGGCTTTGGTTTAAGCAAAGCTCTTATTGTTGTTACAATAGGCTTATTTTTTCCACCAAGAACAATTTTATCTCCCTCTCTTATAACTCCGTTATATATTATTGCATCAACTGTTGTTCCAAGTCCTTTTTCTTCTTTAACTTCCAGAACGGTTCCCTCAGCTTCATTTTCTTCCGTCATAAGCTCTTTTTCCAAAAACTTTTGAGCTAAGCCTATAAGCACCATCAAAAGCTCTGGAATTCCCTCCCCTGTTTTGGCAGAAATTGGCACGATAGCAACGTTCTTAGTAAAATCTCTTATTCTATCATATCTCTCTGCAGAAAATCCCTTTTCATACAGCTTTTCAACGAGCTTATAAAATTTTTCATCAAATTCTGTTCTTGTAGCTTCAATCTGTGCATCTAATCTTTGGCTTATTACACCATCCACCTTTTTCCAGCCTGTAATTGCATCTATTTTATTTGCTGCAACAACAAAAGGAGTTTTATATTTTTTCAAAATTTCTATTGATTCTTCAGTTTGGGGCATTATCCCCTCATTTATATCAATAACCAAAACAGCCAAATCAGCTAATGCCCCTCCTCTTGCTCTAAGCGTAGTAAATGCAAAGTGTCCAGGAGTGTCGATAAAAAGCAAGCCAGGAACCTTAAATTTCTTTCCATGCAAAAGTTTTCCACACAGTTTCTTTATAGCATCTATCGGAACTTCTGTTGCTCCAATATGCTGTGTTATTGCCCCTGCCTCTCTTTCAGCAACACATGAGCCTCTAATATAGTCTAGCAATGTTGTTTTTCCATGGTCTACATGTCCAAGCACTGCCACTATAGGCTGTCTAATGTACATTCAAGCAAGAAAAGGGTAATCATATATAATTTTTTGTTGTAACAGCATCTCCGCATGTTAGCTAAAAAATCATTGTTAGCATATCTTGTTTGGCTAACAAT
>CAZBXJ010000108.1:0-4189 GCA_964495775.1 uncultured Thermoplasmatales archaeon
TTCTGTTCCACTTGCATGTCCATATCCATTAGCATCTCCTAAAAAATCATCTCCCCACCAGCTTCCATTTTTCAAGGAATATGTGAGTTTCAAAGTTTTTCCTTCAGAATACTCTCCTTTTCTTGGACTTATATCGCACTGTATTTTTTCATTTCCTACCTTTTCAAATAATTTAACTTCTATAGTAACTTTTTCTTTCGAATCATCAACATTTTGAATATGTCTCCATCTTGGATATGTATCGAGACCTTTCCATTCCCCTACTTCATATTCCTTTCCATCAATGTTTATTTCCAAAACAAACAAAGATTCTTCCCCTCTTTCAAAATCAATTTTTCTTATTCTATCTATTCTAAATATTACTTCTAAATCTACAGTAGGGTCATAATCATTAATAACAATTTCTTTTGCTTCAACTATGCCTTTCCTTTTTCTACTTTCGTTGAAAATTATAATGCTCGAGAAAATGATGAGTGTGGCAACAATGAATGCAAGATATCTCTTTTCCATGGTGTTAAATGGAAAGAAATATTAATCATTTACTCTGAAAAGAAGAGGTTGTCGCAAAATAAATGAAATGGGATGTTGTCATAAATTCCACCCCATGCAAAACAGCTAATGACAACATTTTCTTTCATTTATTCGATAAATCCGAAAAGAAGTTAAAAATAAATGAAAAAAGATTACTATAGTATTTTTCCATCAATGATAACTTCTTTCAAAAATAAAAGGGGAAAGATTATCCAGCGTAATGCTCTGCTGGATATGGTTCTGGTGGCAGTCCTTTTCTTTCTCTTATCTTCCTTGTTATCTCATCTTGCAAGAAATCTGGCAATGGTTCAAAGCCCATATTTTCTGTACTCCACAATACTCTTCCTCCTGTTGCACTTCTTATGGCTGAGGCAAAGCCAAACATCTCTGCAACAGGAGCTTTAGCATGTATTATACTCATGTCCCCTTCCTGCTTAATATCTAAGATTGTTCCTCTTCTTTGCGTTATCTCTCTTGTGACATTTCCCATTAGCTCGTGTGGAACGGAAATATACACTTTTTGCATTGGCTCAAGTAAAATCGGTTCTGCAAGCATTATTGCTCCAAATATCGCATTTCTCATTGCCGGTATAAGCTGAGCTGGCCCTCTATGAATTGCATCCTCGTGAAGCTTTGCATCAACAAGCTTTACCTTTACACCTTGTAATGGCTCAGCAGCTTTTGGTCCTGCTTCACAAACTTCTTCAAATGCCTGCTTTAATAATTCCTTTGCTTCATGTAAATGCTGTATACCTTTTGTAACATCTGTTATAAGATTTGCTCCTTTTATTCCAAATACTCCCTTTGCTTCCTCTTTTGGCATTCCAAGTTCCTCAAGTTTCTTTGCAACTTCCTTCCTGTATTTTTTAACATTTTCTGGAATCTGCCCTTCCAACAATGCTTTTACTACTTCTGGCTCCAAAGGCTCCACTTCAACATATAAATAGTTATGCTTGTTTGGTGATTTTCCTTCAAAAACGGGGGATTTTTTCTTTACTGTTTCTCTATATATTACTGTAGGCTCTGAAGTTATAATATCTACCTTATAATCATTTTTTATTCTGTATTCTGTAACTTCCAAATGCAACTCTCCCATTCCAGACATTAAATATTCTCCTGTTTCCTGATTTATTTCAACCTGAATTGAAGGATCAGCTTTTGATATATCCCTAAGCACTTTAACAAGTTTTGGCAAATCTGATGGATGCTTAGCTTCAACTCTCACAGTAACAACAGGCTCAGAAATATGCTTAATACTCTCAAACGGCTCCATTGATGGATCACTTGTTACAGTACAGCCAGCATACGCATCCTTTAAGCCAAGAATGGCGGCGATATTCCCTGCTGGAATTTCATCTACCTTTATTCTTTCGTCTCCTACCATCACTGATACTTGTTGAATCCTGTAGGGCTTTGGCATACCAAGGATATATACTTCTTGCCCCTCCCTCAGTGTTCCAGAAAATACTCTTCCGAAAGTAACTTCTCCTGCATGTGGATCAATTATAATTTTTGTAACCATTAAAGATAATGGGCCTTTAGGATCGCAATTTACCATTGCCTTGCCTATCGGGCTTTCTAAATCTCCTCTCCATATATTTGGTATCCTATATTTTTGAGCTTCTAAAGGATTTGGTAAATGGCGAATAACCATATCTAAAGCAACAACATGAATTGGTGCTTTCTTAGCCAATGTTTTTTGATCATTATTCTTACAGTATTCATAAATATCTTTGAAAGTAATTCCGCTTCTTTTCATATATGGAACAGATATAGCCCAATTATGTAAAGCACTGCCAAAAGCAACGGAGCCATCTTCAGGCTTAACAAGCCATTTATCTTTGAATTCTTCTGGAGCCATTTTTTTAATTAGTTTATTTACTTCTGTAATTATTTTAACAAATCTTTGTTGCATTTCTTGCGGATCAAGCTGCAACTCATTTATCAGCCTATCCACCTTATTTATTAGCAGAATAGGCTTAACCCTTTCTCTCAATGCTTGTCTAAGCACTGTTTCCGTTTGAGGCATCACGCCTTCAACAGCACATACAACAACTATGCATCCATCAACAGCTCTCATTGCTCTTGTTACGTCTCCTCCAAAATCAACGTGTCCGGGGGTGTCGATTAAATTTATTAAATATTCTTTTCCCTCATATTCATGAACCATTGAAGCTGCTGCAGCATTAATTGTAATTCCTCTTGCTTGCTCCTGCTCATCATAGTCCAACACAAGCTGTTGTCCAGCAAGCTCTTCAGAAATCATTCCAGCTCCAGCAAGGAGATTGTCAGAGAAAGTTGTTTTTCCGTGGTCTATATGTGCAACTACTCCTATATTTCTTATTCTTTCCGGCTCATACATTAACTTTTTCGCCTTCTTAATATTCTCTTCTCGCCTTCCCATTTACTTCACCTTGCGCTTTGTGCTATTCTTTCAATTTCCAGCTTTTTGCTGACTGCATAACTTGATGCATCATCCTTTGATGCAGCAATAATTTCATCCGCCAAACACTGAGCAATACTCTTCTTATTCCTAAAAGTTTTATTTATAGCCCCTACACATAGGTTGCGAAGTGCAACATCTAAGCGCCTGAGAGGGGCGCTATCTACTGCCTGGGGAACATAAATACCAGATAAAAATAGGCGGGTTGTTTCCTCACGAGGAGCAGCATTTTCTATAGCCCTAATTAGCACTTGAACAGGATTTTCCTTTGTTCTCTGATGTATAATATCAAAAGCATCCCTTATTACCTTTAAAGCCTTTGTTTTCTTCCCTGTATATTTTTCTGTTCTCATCATATTGTTTGCCAATCTTTCTATAAGGGAGAGATTTGCTTTTTTGAATCTTTTATTTGCATGCCTTCCATGAGTATGTAATTTCTTTGCATCCAAGTTTATATATTGAGCGAGTCCTCTATCTCTTATAACAATGCCATCCAATTCATATTTACCAAATAATAACTCGGTCATTTTATCTCACTGGTTTCTCAATCTTACCTTTAACCAATTCTTTCAATGACACATTATTGACTTTAACAACCTTGTATCTAACTCCAGGAATGTCTCCCATTGATCTTCCCATTCTTCCTCCTATTCCTTCAATTATAACTTCATCATGCTCATCAATAAATGTTATGGCCTTATCTCCTGGAGCGAAAGCAGTGACTATCTTTCCATTTTTAATTAGCTGAACTTTTACACACTTTCTTATAGCTGAGTTAGGTTGCCTAGCTTCTATACCAACTTTTTCAATTACAATTCCTCTTGCTTGAGGAGCTCCTTCTAATGGATCCGTCTTTGCTTTTAATCCAAGCATTCTCCTTTTGTAGTAGCGATCGTGCCATCTAAACTTTTGCCTGTCCTTCTTTAACTTTCTGGCTGCATACAATCCTCTTCCCATGCTAACAGGCAAATATGCTTTTAGTATTTAAGTATAACGCTATAGAAATTGCTCTATGAAATTAAAAAACCAATATATGGTTTGCTATCTTTATTGCATAGATAGCCATAGAAACAATTTATTCAATGAAATAAAAACTGGTAATTATATCTATGTAATAATAGCCAATAATAACATCTTTTCCGTTTTCAAACGATCCTTGTGGGACTGTCAAGAAATTCTCACCTCCAGATTGTAAATGACTACAAATGCGGTAAG
>CAZBXJ010000109.1:0-4161 GCA_964495775.1 uncultured Thermoplasmatales archaeon
TATAAATATATTTCATTGTTTGCGTATCTCTCCATTTCCTTCAGGAAACAATCTTCGCAATCAAAACTTATGGGCACCATATTTTCTTTTACTTCATCTATACTAATTATAATCTTATTTTCTTGATTATTGGGGATAGCTGGCAAAAGAAGGAGACAGATTATAAAAATCAACCAGTATTTCATACAAAAAATTAATGAATTATTTAAAAATGCATCGCTATTAATATTATGAAAAAGCACAAGAAATTTTTAATATCTATCCTTGTTTTTGGAATATTAATTGCAAGTTTAGAGATTAATGTAGCATCATCATTTCATGGAGAGGTTTCTAAAGTTAATATGAAGGAATGGACTATTATGTTATATGATGATGCAGATTTTTATAGAGCTTATGACCCTTTAGATGATTTTGCTAAAGAAGCTTACTCAAGCCAATATGTTAATGTTCTTGTATTACAGGATGAAAAGAGGGGTGGGGCAAAACTATGGTATATTGATGAAAACCATGAAAAGCAATTGCTCGAAGAAATGGGAGAACTTAATATGGGAAACTACACTACATTAAGAGATTTTATTATTGAAGCAAAAACTGATTTTCCTGCAAGCAGATATATTCTATTTCTCTACAATCATGGAGGAGGCTGGAAAGGTGCCTGTTGGGATGATACAGACGATGACTGGCTAACAATGGATGAAATTAGGAGGGCATTGGTGGAAGCTGGCGGAGTAAATATCATTGGTTTCACTGCCCCCTGTTTGATGGGTTGTATAGAAGGAGCGTATGAGCTAAGAGAATGTGTTGAGGTGTATATTGGAAGTGAAGAAATGAGTGGTTATTCTCTTTGGTTTAACAGTATCAATCAATTGTGTAACCTTCTCAATGAAAAGCCAAATATTTCAACTTTGGAATTAGGAAAAGAAATTGTTAATATGATAAAAGAAAATAATCCATACTTTGGGACAATCGAAGATTACATCTATCGTATAATCATGTTTTTGACAGGAAGAATTTTTTATTTGTATCCTCCAGAGAAAACAATATCTGCAGTAAGAACAGATAAGTTAAATGAACTTATTATTGAAATAGATAAATTCTCTCAACATCTCATAGAAATTTTAGATGAAAAAGAAAGAGATATTATGTTTGCCAGAAATTTTGCAGAAGATTTTCCAAGACCAATGCTTCCACTTTCTATCAGAGGAGAATTGGTAGATGTTTATAGTTTTGCTGAATTAGCAGAAAAATTTGGATTGGCAGATACAAAATATATTAGAGAGGTGTTAAATCAAACAATAATTGCAGAGTATCATCAAGTTGGACATTGGCGCGCTCATGGGTTATCTCTTTACTTTCCACCAAAAAATTCCATATACATATATGATGAAAGTTATGCTCAATGTAACCTTGACTTTACAGAAGACACACACTGGGATGAATTTTTAACTGCCTATCTTAACAGATAAATTAAGCCATTCTTTTTACTTACAGCTAAAAGTCCCCTTCTTTCCTTAAGATTTCTTGCAATTTTAATTTTAAAGATGGGATATCTTTTATTGCTGTATCCCATACAGCATCCAAATCCACTCCAAAATATCCATGTATCAGTTTATCTCTCATTCCAGCTATTTCTCTCCATGGTATTTCTGAGTATTTATTTCTAAATTCAATTGAAAGATTCTTAGCAGCTTCCCCAATTATTTCGATCTCTCTTATCACAGCGTCCTGTAACATGCGATTATTTTTAAATTCCTCATAATTTCTATCTTTTAGATATTCCTCTATTAAGTTAATTGCATCTAGCATGTGCCTAAGAAATACTGTATCATCTTTTTTCATCCAAACACCACCTTAGATTCTTTCTCTATCTTTTTTATTAAATAAGGACTAATAGAAGCTTTTGTAAGCAAATCCACTTTTATACCTAATTCATCTTCCAGTTCTTGTTCAATTCTAACTAATTCGAGCAAACTCTTCCTTTCTTTAAATTCTACAATAACATCTATATCACTTTTCGGTGTTGCCTCTCCCCTTGCATAAGAACCAAATATCTCAATTTTTTTAACGCCATGTTTCTTTAGAATAGTTACTAGCTTGTTTATTATGTCATCCATTTTCTCTTCCATACTTTGTTAAATAAAGACATCCTTATAACCTTTCTTAATTTTTGTTCAATTTAATACAGTTTTAGTTATTTTCCTATGACTGGAGGGAATGAACGAAAAGATTTCATTAAGTTCATCCTAATAGAAATCTCATTCACACTTGCTTGCATTTGAGTCCTCTAAGTCTATTCAAGGCAAATGCAACCTCATATTTTCTGGGTTCTGCATAATCTCCTCTTTTTGGAAGCATTTCAAGAAAATCCTTTTGCAGAGCATCCTTTAAACATTTACTTTTAAATTCATCAATCATTCTTGCCAATACATCTCCTATAGCTCTAACTTGCCCTATTTCAGCAATCTGCTCAATTTTGCTTAAATCAATTAACTGGCTACCAAATCTTAACTTATCCTTATCTATTGCTTTAATTTTTCCCTTTTTTCCCAGAGCCTTTTTAATTGTCTCAGGAATCGGTTTTCTATTTCTTATCTTTATTTCTTTTGGCACCTCCTTTATTCTATGACTTTCAAACCTCCTTGCTATTTCTTTTGCCTCCTTTGTTACATCATGTGGTTTAAAGGAATCCATCATTATAACCAAGTCAGCAACATCAAAATACTCTCCCAAGCCACCTGCAACCATAATTATTGAAACACCTATTTTCCTCAAAGAAGGAATCATATCTATTATTGGAGTTATTGGCTCCTTTTCCTTCTTAACCAGCTCCTGCATTCTTCTATCTCTAAGCATTAAATTTGTTGCAGAAGTATCTTCATCTATGAGTAAAAGCTTTGAACCCATTTCTAAAGCCTCACAAATGTTTGCTGCCTGGCTTGTGCTTCCTGATGCATTCTCCGTGCAGAAATTTCTGGTATCTATTCCTCCTGGCAGAGAAGAAATGAAGGGAGAAATATCGACATTTGCTATATATCTTCCATCCTCAGCCCTTATTTTAACTGCATCTTCCCTTGCAATAACAAATTCTCTTCCATCCTTTGGCACATGGTTGTATATGCCCATTGAAATTGCATTTAGCAGTGTAGATTTTCCATGATAAGCACCGCCTACAATTAAAGTAACACCCTCCTTTATTCCCATTCCTTGTATTTTTCTATTTGGACATTCAAATTCAACAAGCAAGCTTTCTGGAGATTCAAAAGGAATTGCATTTTTCAATGGCAAATCTTCAACACCACTTTTTCTTGGAAGAATTGCTCCATTTGCAACAAAAGCTACAAGCTTATTTTTTGACAAATTCTTTCTTATATAGTCTGCATCTTCTACACATTTAACATGCTCCTCAAGCTTTTTTTCATCTATCTCTTTAAAAAATAAACTCTTCCTGACTATTTCTGGCAAATCCTTGAAGAAAATTTCCTTTGCCTCCTTTCCAGCAATTTTCCTTCCATATGCTGGCAGGCCAACATAAAATTTGACTTCTATATTTTCCCCTGCAATAACACTGCTTCTTTTTAACACACATTGACTGGGCTTTAAAATTGAAATAAGCCCGCTTTTCCCACTCCCTCTTTTTCTACTTTTTTTCTTTGCTATTTCATAAAATTTCCTATTTAAAAAATCCTCAAAAGCAATCTTCCTTATAGCATTTTCATAAAAAATTTCTGGAAAAGTATTCTCAACAATTATCCTGCAGGCAGAAGGAGGAGCATATGGGTCTGCTTGCACATGCTCAATATATAATTCAAAATCTGGAAATCTGTATCTTCCTTCCAGTTCTTTATATGCTTTGTATCCTCTTCCATCTATTTTTAATAGCAAATTCTTTAGCCTATTCACTTTCTTTCATACCTTGCATTTAAAAATATTTTTTGATTATAAAATGTGTTATTTAAGCCAATATGGTTTGATTCAATGGGAGCAAAAAGTTCTTCAACACTTATTAAAACAGATATAAAAATTGTTATTGACCCGGGCATTGCAATTATGCATCCTAGTTTTCCAGCGAGTAAAGAAATGAAAATGAAATGGAAGGAAGAAGGAAGGAAAAGAATAATCAAAGAATGTAAAAATGCAGATGTAATCGTTATATCCCATTAC
>CAZBXJ010000110.1:0-4138 GCA_964495775.1 uncultured Thermoplasmatales archaeon
CGAAATCCATAACTAAAAATTTATTATCTTTTTCCTTTACATTTGTGCAACTTGAGGATGTAAAGGAAGAAGCGAAAAAACTTGCAAAATACAAGCTATGTGATGCATGTTTGGGTAGGCAATTTGCTAAAATTGAGCATGGCATAAGCAATAAAGAAAGAGGAAAAAGAATAAGAGAGATACTTGGCCTAGAAAAAGTGGAATGTAATGAATGCTGGCTTTGCAATGGCTTAATGGATGAAATAGAAAAATTTGCCTCATTAGTTATAGATGCTTTAAAGGATTATGAATTTAATACATTCCTTATTGGATGCAAAGTGGATGAGGAAATTTTGAGGAAGGAAAAAGAAATAGAAACTCCTTATGCAGAGTCAATAAAAAGGGAGATAAATAGGGAAGTTGGTAAAATAGTTTCAAAAAAGTTGGATAGACCAGCTGATTTTAAAGAGCCAGATATAGTTGCTTTAATCAATACATTGTATGATGTTGTTGAAGTTGATGTTAGACCCGTATACATATATGGAAGATACAGGAAATTGGTTAGAGGAATACCACAGACAAAATGGTATTGTAGAAAATGCTATGGAAAGGGATGCGAATACTGCAACTATAAAGGGAAGATGTATGAGGAAAGTGTTGAGGAGCTAATAGCTAAAAAAGCTTTAGAGGCATTTGAAGCAAAAGATGAAAGTTTTCATGGAGCGGGAAGAGAAGATATAGATGTTTTGATGCTCGGCAATGGGCGCCCATTCATTCTCGAGCTTAAAGAGCCGAGAAAAAGAAATGTTGATTTAAAAGAGTTAGAAA
This sequence comes from uncultured Thermoplasmatales archaeon, assembly GCA_964495775.1. GTDB lineage: Archaea > Thermoplasmatota > E2 > UBA202 > JdFR-43 > JAPDJP01. The sequence goes on from CAZBXJ010000110.1 coordinate 808, forward strand.
AACAAATAAATGAATATGCAAAAGGAAAAGTTGAAGTTACTGGACTGAGATATGCAAAAAGAGAAGAAATAGAAAAGCTTAAATCTGCAAAATACCCAAAAATTTATAGAATAGTTGTGAAATTCAAAGAAAAGGGAAAAATTAATGAAGCAGTAAATGCATTAAGGGGTAGAATAATTAGCCAGAGGACGCCAAAAAGAGTTGCTCATAGAAGAGCAGATAAAATAAGGCATAGAAAAATAATAGATATAAAAATAGAGGATTTGAAAATGAATGAAGCTACATTGATAATAAAAGCCCAATCAGGCACATACATTAAGGAGCTTATAACAGGTGACGAAGGCAGAACAACACCGTCATTGGCGGAGCTGGCAGGCGTGGAAATGGAAGTTGAAAAATTAGATGTGATAGGTATGGGTGATAGAAATGAGGAGGAGTAGAGGATTTAGGAGTAAAAGTAGGAAAAAGCTTTCTAAAAAATATAGGAAGGGAATGAGCAATATAATAACGAGAGCAATGCAGAAGTTTGAAGAAGGGGAGAAAGTAGCCATTGTTATTGATCCATCATTCCATTATGGAATGCCACATCCTCGCTTTCATGGAAGGACAGGAGATGTAGTAGGAAAACAAGGAAGGGCTTACATCGTTAAAATAAGAGACGGAAGAAAGATAAAGCATATAATTGCATTTCCAGAACATTTAAGGAAGGTATAAAATGAAGGTAGTACTTATTTCTGAAGTTAAAGAAATGCTTTCAAAGCTGGCAAAAGAGAGAGAGTTAAATAGGGAGCAAAGGATAGCGTTAGAGCATAGTGAAAAAGTTGCTAAACTTCCCGCCAAAAAAGCGAGGGAGCTTGCTGAAAAATTAATGGAAATAGGAAGGATAAATGAAAAGCAGGCTTGCAAAATAGCAGATTTACTGCCCAAGGATAAAGAAGAAGTTGTTGCAATATTTGCAAAGGAAACTTATATGCCATCTGATGATGAAATAGAGCAGATTTTGCAGCTAGTTAAGGAATATATTTAAGGAGGGATAATGGAAGATTATGTTTATATTCTGGATTATTTACCAACGGGAAGACCAGGACATAGGAAAGGACCATTAGCTTATGGTATAGGAGAAAAACAATTTACTTTACTCGAACTCATTCCAAAGCCTGGTGTAACTTTATCAATAGGTGAAAGAGTTTATGTAGGTAAGGATTTGGAGAAGAGAGATAAGATTGCAAAGGTTAAGGGTAGAGTAAATTATGAAGATTTAACCTCCACCGCTCATGGCGAAATATTTTATGTTTTGTTGGATATAATTAAAAGAAATGAAGAAAGATTTGTCAAATTTTTTAATGAATGCCCGGCGATAACAACCAGATTTCATGCTTTAGAATTGCTCCCAGGGCTTGGAAAGAAAACAATGCTTGAGATTTTAGAAGAAAGGAAAAAAGAGCCATTTAAAAGTTTTGAAGATATAAAAAAGAGAGTTAAAACAATACACAGTCCAGAAAAGTTAATTGCAAAAAGAATTTTGGAGGAGTTAGAAAATCCAAATGAAAAATATCGCTTATTTACTCGCCCGCCTTTGAGGAAATGAAATTAAGCCAGCATTTTTTAATTGATGAAAGGATTGCTGATAGAGTTGTAAAATATGCTGATTTGAAGGAAAATGACATTGTTTTGGAAATAGGGGCTGGAAATGGAATTTTAACAAAAAGAATTGCGAAGATTGCAAAAGTTATAGCCATAGAAATAGACAAAAGATTTGTTGAAAGATTGAGAAGAATAAAAAATGTTGAAGTTATTAACGAAGATGTTATGAAAATAAATTTAAAAAATTTAGAATTTAACAAAGTTATTTCAAATCTGCCATATCATATTTCTTCTCCCATAACTTTTAAATTGTTGGAAGTGCCATTTGATTTAGCAATTTTAATGTATCAAAAAGAATTTGCGGAAAGATTGACTGCTAAGCCAGGAAGCAAGAAGTATGGGCGCCTCTCTGTTATGGCTTATTACAAAGCAGATTGCGAAATTTTGGAATATGTTCCGAAAGAAGCCTTCTTTCCAAAGCCAGAAGTAGATTCCTGTGTAGTAAAGCTTGTGCCAATAGGAAGAAGATTCAATGTAAATGAAAAATTATTTGATGAAGTTGTCAAAGTATTATTTGGGCATAGGAGAAAAAAAATAAGGAATGCTTTGCTTATAGACAAAATTATTGAAAAAAATGATATAGAAAAACTTCCATATATTGATATGAGGGCTGAGCAGTTGAAGCCGGAAGAAATAGCTGAACTATGCAATAAGATAGAGGAGATAAAATGTTTGAAAAAGTAGATGCTTTAATCATTAAAACACCAGATGAAAACTTCTTTTATTTTACAAAGCTTGAAGGATTCTATGAAAATAGCTATGCAATTGTTTTTCCAAATAAAGTCATAACCATAGCTCCGCATTTGGAAGAAAGGGCAGATTATTTTTATAAAAATAAAGAGGAGTTAGAAAAAATTTTGAAAGATGTAGCAAAAGTTGATAAACTCGGAATAAATGGCGAAGCATTGCCATATAAAGATTATGTTTATTTGAAGAAGCTTCTGAAAACAAAGCTAATAGATGTGAGCCAAGAAATCAAAAAATTGAGGGCTATTAAAAAACCAGATGAAATAAATTTAATAAGAAAAGCATACAGAATTTCAAATAAAGTAGTTAATCAGCTTGAATTAGAAAGTAAAACTGAAAAAGAAGTTGCGAAGGAAATAGAAATGACTATGATTAAAAATAATGCGAAGTTAGCTTTTGAACCAATTGTCGCATTTGGAAAAAATTCAGCATTTCCTCACCACATTCCATCTAATAAAAAATTTGTTCTGCCTGCATTAATTGATTTGGGAGCAAAATATAAAGGGTATTGTTCAGATATTACAAAAACTTTTGTTGATAAAAAAGGAAAAAAGGTATATGAGGTAGTGGAAGAAGCACTATATATGGCAATAGATGAAATGGCGGAGGGAACAAAAGCTAAGGAAGTATATGAGTTGGTTGAGAAGTTTTTTACAAAGCATGGATATAAAATGCTACATGGTTTGGGACATTCTATCGGAATCAATGTTCATGATGGTTATGCTTTGAATAAAAAAGCCGATTTTGTCTTAAAAGAAAATATGGTTTTTGCTGTTGAACCTGCTATATATACAAAATCATTCGGAGTGAGGTTGGAAGAAGATATTGTTGTTGGGAAAAGAAAGGGCAAAATGATGCTATGACAATTTTTATATATCTTTATGGCATCTTCACATAACATGGCTAGTATAGTTGCTTATGGGGCATATGTCCCAAAATA
>CAZBXJ010000111.1:0-4099 GCA_964495775.1 uncultured Thermoplasmatales archaeon
ATAAAAGCTTATACATTTTTGATTGTGGATGTTACTGCTGCAATAATTGAAAAAGATGGCAAGATTCTTATTGCTAAAAGAAAAGAAGGAAAATGGGAATTTCCAGGAGGAAAAGTTGAAGAGGGGGAAAATATAGAAGAATGCTTGAAGAGGGAGTTGAAAGAAGAGTTGGGCATAGATGTTAAAGTAAAGAAAAAATTTTGTGTTGTTGAGCATGAATATGATTTTGGCAAAATAAGATTGCATGTTTTTGTTGCAGAATGTAATGAAGAGCCAGTTGCAAAGGAGCATTTAGATATAAAATGGGTTAATATGAAAGAATTGCAAAAATATGACTTTATGGATGCAGATAAAAAAGTTATTGATATTTTGAAAACAAAAAGTGAAAAATAGCCTTCGCACTAATAGGGAGGAGAATTTAATGGTAGTATTTCATTATGTTTTTAAGCAACTCAAACCATGAATCTTAATGCAATCCATAAAGGAAGCATAGAAAAAGAATAACTGTGGAGATATATGGCAATTTTTTCAATTAACCGACTGGATATTTCTCCTTATTTTTATTTATTTTTTTAATGATTGCTTCTTCAGGCTTTACACCCATATAGTGGAAGAAAAGCAAACAGTAAATCATAATGTCTGCAATTTCATCAATAATTTCTTTCCTTCCTTTAATATCATCAAAATCTGGCGCTACCCATTGAAAATGCTCTAAAAGCTCTGCAGATTCAATTGATATTGAAATTGCCAAATCTTTTGGATTATGATATTTCTTCCATGCCCTCTCCTCAACGAACTTTACTATTTCCTTCATCAACTTTTCCATATGCATAATATCTCCTTCCATTATAGATGTTGTTGATGCCCTATGCAAAACTTTAATTATTCTTTGAGTAATTATCTTAATGATTGGAAAGTTGGTAAGAAAAGATTTTAAATTGGTTGATAAAAATGATGAAATAAGTAAAGTTTTTGGTTATTTTTATGGAGAGGCAGATTTCCCAATTGTTATGGATGGAAGGAAGCCATGGGGGATAATTGATGAAAGGAGGTTAGTAAAAACAAAATTGAGCAAGAAAGAGAAAATTAAAGATTTTGTTGTGGGTGTGCCAAAATTAGATGCAACATATTCCATTGAAAAAGCAAAACAAAAAATGGTAAAAAGCGGAGTTGATACAATTATTGTAACATCAGAAAAGGATGTTTTGGGTTATGTAAATGCAATTGATATAATAAAAAAGATTGGGTTAAACGGCAAGGCAGAAAATTTTATGAGATATATTGAGCCAATTGATGAAAACGAAAGCATTGGAAATGCAATTAATCAGATGAAAAAAGCAAATGAAAAAATACTTCCTGTTTCATCTAATGGTAAATTCTATGGAATTCTTGGTGTAAAAAACATCCTCAGAATAATAACAACTCATAAAAAAATAACAGACTATCATCAGGAAAGAACAACACTGCTTGACGCCCCCGTAAAAGGATATGCAGAGGCTGTAATCATAAATAATCCAAATGATGATATAGAAGAGATAATTGATGTTTTGGAAAAGCAGGGTTTTGCAGTTATCTGCAAAAATAAAGAATATGTGGGCATCATAGAACCAATGGATTTGCTGGCAAAATAGGCTATGCATACATCATATCATCGCTTTTCTCCCTACCGCCTTCAATTTTTCCCTTCTTTTTCTTTATAAACTTATATTGCTTCCTTTTTCCAACAAATCTAATATCAAATCTTATCAATCTTACAAAAGTTTTATCTGGCAATGGCTCCAAGATTAAAATACCTCTATTCTGTAACTTTAGTAATTCTGTTTTAGTTCTTTCCTTACTTATGCCCAGCTTTTTACTCATTTCTTCCAGAGTAATTGGATAATGGCTCTGTAAAATTTTAATGATTCTTTCTTCCAAAGTACCTATCTTTATTTCAATCATTTTTATACCTATATTCTATATTGCAAGCTCCCTCTGCCGAGACCATGCAGGGACCAACCGGATTTGAAGGATTGCAAACTTTGCCAAATAAGGGGCATTGTTGAGGATATATCAATCCTCTGAGCACTTCCCCGCATCTACAGCCTTTTGGCTCCGGTGGCACATCTATTTCTTCCATTATATCTTCATATATTTTATCTGCATCGAAATCTTCAAATTCAGCCCTTATCTTCATTTTTGATTGTTTTATTACAGGAAAACCCCTCCATTTTGCATCTGCAGGCTCAAAAACCTCCTTTAAAACATCTTTTGCTTTTAAATTCCCCTCTTTCTTTACACACCTTATATATTCATTCTCCACTTCATATCTTTCTTCCTCAATTTGCTTTACAATCATATATACCGCCATTAACACATCCAATGGCTCAAAGCCAGCTATTACATGTGGAATTTTATATTTTTTAGCTATGGGTTCATATGGCGTCGTACCTATAATTGTAGAGACATGCCCAGGACAAATTATTCCATCAATTTTTACTTCTCCCATTCCCAGCAAGGCATCTAAAGCAGGAGGGATATAGCGGTGGAAGCTAAGCACCGAAAAGTTTTTCGGCTCTTTAAGCAAACTCACTGCAGTTGAAGGGGCTGTTGTTTCAAAGCCAACACCGAGAAAAATCACCTCTTTTTCTTTAGCCATTTTTATTGCATCATCTATGCTATAAACAATTTTAACATCTGCTCCACTTGCCCTTGCTTTTTCAAGTGATTTTTTTCCTGCAGGCACCCTTACCATATCTCCAAAAGTAGCAATCGTTTTTCCTTTCTCCGCCAAAAGAATGGCTTTGCTTATTTCTTCAGAAGTAGTGACACATACTGGACAGCCTGGACCCTGAATCAACTCAATGCCAATTTCCCTCAGCAAATTATCCAATCCATATTTTACAATAGTGTCCTGATGCGTCCCGCATACATGCATTATTTTTAATTTTAGGTTTGCATCCTTTATTTTTTTTAACAACCTGGTAGCAATTTTTTTATCCCTCAATTGCAACATCTTCAATCTCCATTTCAACACTTTTTATGTTACATTCCCTCCCCTTTATAATCTCAACATTTTTTCCACAATTGGGACATTTTAATATAGGAAAATATATGTGAAATTCATCCTTAAGCCCATATTCAACTCCTCCTTCGTAACCACAATGATTGCATTTAACCTTTGCTTTTACATCTTCTATTACAAGCTCGGCTTTTTCCATAATGGTTCCTTCCTTTAATATGTCAAATGCAAATTTTAATTGTTCCTTACCCAGAAAAGTGAGTTCTCCAATCTGCAAAATTATCTTACTTATTTCTTTTGCATTATATTTTTTTGCTTCTTCCAGAATTGCATTTACAATTGACTGCATGGTTGAAAACTCATGCATTTTCTAACAACTCTTCAAAAATTTTTAATGTTTCTTTAGCATCCTTTTCATTTAATACCTGTATGGCAAATCCAGCATGCACTATTACATAATCTCCTGGCTTCACATCAACCAAGGAAATATCCACATCTCTTATTACCCCTCCATAATCCACTCTAGCTTTATTTCCTTTTATTTCAATAACTTTGGCTGGCACAGCAAGACACACGCTTAGAAAAAAGCCCTTCCTATTTATTATTTGCTATTGTTGATGGATAGATTTAAGGCTATAAAATTTCTTAAAAATACTTCCATTCATGAAAGTGTTTATGAAATTAGAGTTGCATGCTATTTAAAAACTCTCTTTATAAAAAGAAAAAAATTTATTGGAAATTTTTATATATCTGTATGAGAAAAGAAGTGGAAATAATCTTTATTTGTGGAATTATGACATCGCTTGTTTTTCTGTCAGCAGTTCATGCAAATGAGCCAGTAGAAGGTGCTACCGTATGGCTTGATTGGACAGATGGAAAACATAGCATGTCCAACGTTACATTCACAGATAATACAGGTTATTATGAGATGAATGTTGCAGAAGGGACTGTAAATTTAACGGCTACTCACCATCGAACAAAGGGTAACGAATTTATTATGGTGTATAATACAACAGAAGATTTTTATGTGAATGGAGTGATATGGCAGAATATAACCCTAAGGGATTTCCCTACAGACAATGCCACAATTAACGGTCA
>CAZBXJ010000112.1:0-4073 GCA_964495775.1 uncultured Thermoplasmatales archaeon
TAAGCTTGGAATCCCTCCTTTTGTGGCATATCTCCTCCTTTTCCTTTCCTTGATAGGAAGTGCAATAAATATTCCAATAAAGGAAATGGAGGGAAAAGAAATAGAATATGCAGAAATAAGTTTCTGGGGAATAAGATATAGAATTCCCTATGTAAGGAAAACTGTTATTGCCATAAATTTTGGAGGAGCGATCATTCCAATAGCTGTCTCATCCTATGAAATTTTGAGGGTAGCGTCAGCAGGAAACACAACATTGCTAATAAAGATATTTTTAGCAGTCATAATTTCATCGATAATTTTCCATTTCTTTGCTAAGCCCGTTAAAGGAATAGGGGTGGCGATGCCAGCTTTAATCCCTCCAATAATATCTGCCATACTTGGCATATCTTTTGGAGACAACCCAGCAATAATTGCTTACATTTCTGGCACAATCGGAACTTTAATAGGAGCGGATTTGCTAAATCTCCACAAAATAAAAGGCTTTGGAGGCGTCGCCAGCATTGGAGGAGCAGGCACATTTGATGGCATCTTCCTTTCGGGCATAATAGCTGTATTGCTCGTTTGATATAAAAAGTAAAGAAAATTCATAAATAACCTTTTATTTATGAGTAGAAATGACTGTTGGAAAAGTTGGCAAAGAAATTTTGCAGGAAGCTGGCTTCGACAAATTCAGGCAGGCATTAATTGAAGAATTAGTTAAAAAAATAAGTATGGGAGGATGTTATGGAGCTGATATTAGGCAAATTATAGAGGAAACTTTAAGGGAGGAGGAATTTGTAAATTTTGCAAATAAACTGGCAAAAATTATTGAGAAGAGAACAAATATAAGTAAGGGGAGTGCAAATGAAGCTGCTTGTCAGCTTGTTGAAGAAGAAATTGCAGATGATATAAAAGGAATTTTACATGGACATCTTGAAGAAGAAAAAGGGAAGAGCAAGAAGGAAAAGGAAATAGATTATATGGGGAGAGAAACAAAATTATGGGATGAAGCAACAAAAAGATTTATTGGCAAAAAGCATGGTTTAAAGGATATTGCTTTAATTTTAAAAGAACATCGCTTGATGAGAATTACAATTGTAACTGGCTTTATTTTGCTCATTATCTCTGCCATTCTTTTCAATTCCATTTATAAAGCAATTGTGGTTGGACTTACATTAACCATTTTTTCTGGAGATTCTTTGCGCATTAAATTAGCAAATATTTTGGGAGGGCTTGGTGGCATACTAATTTTCTTTACTTCCATATCAATTTTATTGCAGTATGCTTTGCTTGAAGAAAGGAGAAGCATGGAGCTTAAAGAAATGGCAAGAGATTATCTTGAAAAGGCAAAAAGAAAAGAAAATTTTAATTGATTCTATATTATGGAAGAACTTTTGCAAGAAATAAAGGAAGTTGTTAAGGAAAAAGGCGGAAGAGATGAGAAATTGTTGAAAATCTGCAAAATATTAAGCAAAATTCCTCATTATAACTGGGTTGGATTTTATATTGCAGATAATGAAAAGAAAGAATTGCATCTTTCAAGTTTTGTTGGAGAGCCTACAGAACACAAAAGAATTCCTTTTGGAAAAGGAATTTGTGGGAGGGTGGCGGAAGAACAAAAAACTTTGGTGATTCAAGATGTATCAAAAGAAAATAACTATTTAGCATGTAGTTTAAAAGTTAAGGCGGAAATTGTTGTACCCATATTCAAAAATGGAGAATTTGTTGCAGAACTTGATATTGACTCCCATCAATTAGCTCCGTTTGGCGAAGAGGATAAAAAATTTCTGGAAAAGGTTGCAGGGATGGTTGCGGAAATTTTTTAATAATCGATGCCTTTAAATTATGCGTCGCTTAGTCATATATCAATCCATACATCATGGAAATACGGAGAAGATTGCCAAAGAAATTGCAAAATGTTTGGAAGCTGATTTAAAAAGAATAGATGAAATAAATGGAAAAGATTTGACGGAGTATGATTTAATTGGTTTTGGCTCGGGCATTTATTTTTTCAAACATCATAAAAGTTTATTGAAATTTGTTGAGAACTTGCCAAAAATGAATAAAAAGGCATTTATTTTTTCAACAAGGGGCATGGGATGCTATAAATTTTATCATAGAGCTTTGAGGAAAAAATTGATTGAGAAAGGATTCAAGATAGTAGGCGAATTTTCCTGCAAAGGATATGATACATATAGTATCTTAAAGCTTATTGGAGGGATAAATAAAGGGAGACCAAATGAGAAGGATTTGGAAAAAGCAAGAAAATTTGCCATAAAAATGAAAAAGGTTGTTTAAAATGGATTTTGAAAAAATTGATAATGAAGTTAGGAAAGCATTGAAGCTTATAAGGAAAGGATATCAGAGAGAATATGTAATGGAAAAAATAAAGCCAATAGAATTTTCTAAGGAAAAAATATATGAAATGGCGAAATGTAGACTAAAAGCAAAAGAAAAATTTGGAGAGATGGCAGAAAAACTATTTTTTGATGAAGAAGGATTGCGTTATTCAACTCCTCCAGTTGTAGCAGAGTACAGAGCTAAAAGATTGAAATGTAAATCAATAGCTGATATAAGTTGTGGAGTTGGAATACAGCTTTCATATTTTGCAAAACTTAGCAAGGCAATTGGTGTAGAAATTGATGAGGATAGAGCTAAAATGGCAAGATTGAATGCTATGGTGTTTGGTATGGATGTTGAAATTATACAGGGAGATGCATTAAGTAATGGAATTTTTGAAAAAGTTGATACAGATTGTATTTTTTCAGATCCTTCCAGAAAGGAAAAGGAAGAAAAGAGAACATTTGAAACACTTTTTCCAAATCCTTCAAAAGTATATGAATTATACAGCAAGAAAACAGAAAATATTGCCTTTGAATTGCCTCCTCAGATGAAGAGAGAGGAAATTAAATTGCAAGGGGAAAAGGAATATACTTCATTAAACTTTAAGCTAAATAGATTGGCTTTATATTGTGGTGATTTAGCTACTTGCGATATTTCCGCCATTTCTCTTCCATCTGGAGAGAGGATTACAAATGAAGATGAAAAAATAGAAATTGGAAAAGGAGAAGCAATGGATTTGCTTTATGAAGTAGATAATACTATTATAAAGGCAAATTTGCTGCCAAATCTTATTGGGAAACTTTCCTTTAATGGCTATATCCTCCATGAAGATAAAAAAAGAGTTTTACTTACTTCATCTGATGATCATAAATCTGCTTTTCTTAGAAAATATGAAATAGTTAAAATTTGCAGATTCAACTTTTCTGAAATAAATAAGGAATTAAAAAAACTCAATGCTAAAAAAGCTACTCTCCGCTTCTCAATTGAACCAAAAGAATACTGGAAAATAAGGAATAAAATTGAAGAAGGATTGAAGGGAGAGAAGCATTATTATATATTCAAAGTAAATGATAATGCAATTATTTCCTCTCCTTCTTGAGCAAAAATAGAGATGGAACCAGCAGAATAGTTATTATGAATGAGTAAAGTATTGTTATGGCTGTTACTATACCAAATTGTTCCGGAGGAATAGGTGATAATATTAAGATTGCAAATCCAGCTATCGTTGTCAAAGCTGCCATAAATAAAGCTGTGCCTGTATGATATATGGAATCAAAAACTGCTTTTTCATATCCAAGCTCATCTTTCATTATCCTATATCTTTCTACTGCATGAATTGCATATGTTATTCCAAGTCCAATTGTCAATGAAGTAATCATTACAGTCATAACATTTAATGAATACCCAATGAAGTAAATCGTGCCCAAAATCCAAATGGCAGCAATAGCAACAGGAAGCATGGCGGCGATGCCATAAAATATTCTTCTGTAAGCAATAATTAAAACAATGCCCGCAAGAATAATGCAGGCAATTGTAGATTTAATTTGGCTTTCTGTTAATGAGCTTGTAATCATGTATGTCAATGTTATTTGTCCGGTAACAATAGCTTTTACATTTCTAAAAGCTAAATCCTCTTTTAGCTCTTCATAAAATTTTTTCATTTTTTCTCCTTCTTGCGCCACATCCTGCTGCGCATATACTCTTATAAGTGCCGCCTTGTATTCATCGCCTTCTTTATAAAGTACATTTTT
>CAZBXJ010000113.1:0-4065 GCA_964495775.1 uncultured Thermoplasmatales archaeon
TGCAATAGATGAGCATGACAATAAAAACAAAAGCTCCACATTCTCATTTGAAATTGATGATACAACACCGCCTGTAGTAGGTATTATTTATCCAAAAGGAGGAGAAATTGTTGGAGGAAAAGTTACTATTAAATGGAATGCTACAGATAACTATGGCAAAAACTTGCTTATAACAATCAAATACAGCCCAAATAATGGTGCTACATGGCATTTAATAGTTTCTGATACAGAAAATGATGGAGAATATGAATGGGATACAAGTGAATTAGAAAGTGGAGATAGTTATTTAATAAGCATCTCTGCAAAGGATGCTGCTGGAAATGTTGGCAAGGATATTTCGGATAAATTTACTGTTGATAATACAAATCCAACTCTTGCTATACAAAAACCAAAAGCAGGCAGATTATACATATTTGATAGAGAGGTGATGCCTTTAATTGGCAATAAAGCAGTAATAATTGGCAAAATTACAATTGTGGCAGAGGCACAAGACCAGCCGGCAGGAATAGAAAAAGTAGAGTTTTATGTAGATGGCAGCTTGAAGGCAGAAGATAATTCAACACCATATGAATGGGTTTGGGATGAAAGAACAATTGGAAAACATAATATAAAAATAATAGCTTATGATAAAGCAGGAAATAAAGAAACAAGAGAGGTAGAAGTGTTAGTTATTAATCCTCTTTAAATAAGTCGTCGAACTCTCCTTCTTCTATTTTTTTAATTATTTCTTTTGGATGCATACCATCTATTGTTATTCCCATTGATACGCATGTTCCCACTATTTCCTTTACTTTAGCCTTCAAATTTTTTCCAAGTAAATCATTCTTTTTCATTTTTGCAATGTCGATAACATCCTGCATTGTTATGTTGCCTACTGGATTTTCGTCTCCAGCTCCTTTTTCAACGCCTGCTCTTTTTAATATTAAGGCGGATGCTGGTGGTGTGCCAACCTTTAATTCATATTTCTTTGTTGCTGGATCAACAATTATTTTTACTGGCACTTTCATTCCTTTAAAGTCCTTTGTAAGCTCATTTATTTTATTTACCACCTCTACCACATTTAGACCCAGAGGTCCAAGCACCGGCCCTATTGGTGGACCAGCAGTTGCTTTTCCACCTTCAACAAGCACTTCTACTTCCTCTGCCATTTTATCATTCCTCCTTTTCTTTCTTTATTATTCTTACCTGCTCTCCCCTGACAGTGATTGGTATCGGAACCATTGCATCTAATAATTCAACAGTAATTTCCTCCTTTGCATCATCTATTCTAGTTACTTTAGCTTTCTCTCCTTTAAATGGTCCAGAAATAAGCTCCACAATCATTCCCTCTTCAATATTCGCAACAGCAGATGGCGGAAATAGAAAATGCTCTATTTCCTCCAGCTTAACATCTTTTTCCAAAACTTCCCTGGCATATCTCATATGCCTTACTATTCTTTTTATAACATCAATGTCATCGCTTTCCACAAATATGTAGCCCCTCAGCTCTTTCGGTGCAAGAATAGAATATATTTTTCCCGTTCTTTTGCTAGCTTTTTCAAATAAATTTGCTACATTCTCTTCCTGCCCAACCTGTGTTTTAACAACAAAAATTTTTGCCATTTTAAATCCCCAGCTTTTCAGCAATCCAAGGCGCAACAACTGTAGCTAAAATGAAAATGGTAAAGCCAATGATTCCTATGATAAAAATGCCTATAGCAGTCATTTGAGCAGTCTTTGTATATTCATCCATATCTGGATTTCTTGCCATCTTGAATACTCTGCCATATTTTCCTTTACCTATTCTGCTGAACTTATGTTCAATATTCTTTTGGATTTCCCATGCTTTTTCTACCAGCTTCATTTTCATCTAATGATATCGATTCCAAATTCTTTTTCTTCCATCTCTGTTGAAGGACCTAAAATTTGCTTTGATTTCACTCCAGTTAAGACAATCATTACTTTAATTGTTCCTTTTAAGCTTGGGTCAATTCCAGCTCCCCATATTATTGTTGCATCCGGATTAATGCGGGAATAAATTTCCTCTACAACTCCCTCTGCTTCTTTTATTGTCATGTCTTCTCCACCAATTACATTTACCAATGCTCCCTTTGCCTCGCTGATATCAACATCCAGCAATGGAGATGACAATGCTTCATTAACAGCATCAACAGCCCTGTTCTCACTATCTGACTCTCCCAATCCAATCATTGCAACTCCTCCAGATTTCATTATGGTTTTTAAATCAGCAAAGTCCAGGTTAATTAATCCTGGTTTTGTAATCATCTCTGTTATTCCTTTTATGCTCCTCATCAAAATTTCATCTGCAACTTTAAATGCTTTATTTAACGGAAGTCTTGGAGCAATTTCAAGAAGCTTATCATTTGGAATAACTATAACTGTATCACATATATCTTTAAGCCTTGCTAAACCCATTTCAGCATTTTCCTTTCTTACTCTTCCTTCAACACTAAATGGAAGAGTCACAACAGCCAAAGTCAAAGCACCCAATTCCTTTGCTATTTTTGCCACAACTGGGGCAGAGCCTGTGCCGGTTCCTCCTCCAAGCCCGCATGTAATAAAAACTATATCAGCTCCTTCCAGTGCTTTTTTAATCTCTGCCTCGCTTTCAATCGCTGCCTCCCTTCCTTTCTCTGGCAAAGAACCTGCTCCCAAGCCTTTTGTTACATGCCTTCCAATCAATATCTTGTGAGGAACTTTTGCATGCAATAAATGCTGAGCATCTGTATTTATAGCTATAAGCTGAGCTCCATAAATTTTTGCTTCAAAACATCTTGCAATGGTATTTGTTCCAGCTCCTCCGCATCCGACAACTTTTATATTTGTTGTTAATCCAGCTAAAACTTCCTCCAATTCTTTATTTCTCCTCTGCAATTCCTCCAACTCTTCCTCACTAAGTTCAACCTGAGTTTCACCTCTTGCAATAGCTTCCTCTACAATTTTCTTCATGAGCATCACCTTAAACTTTTAAAGTAAAACACAAAGGTTTATTAAAAAGTTTTGATAATTGCTATGGAAGCGGAGAAAGTTAAAATGGGCTTGCTTTTCCTATTGCTTCCATCGCCGCCAAAGCAGCTTTTGCTCCTTCAGCGCATGCTGTTACAATTTGTCTTACACCTCCTGTAACATCTCCTGCTGCAAACACTCTTTTTACATTTGTTCTACCCATTTCATCTGTTACAATGTAACCATTTTCATCAAGCTTTATACCCACCTGTTTAGCCAGCTCATTTTGTGGCTCCTCTCCTATTGATATAAAGACTCCATCAGTTGCAATAACCTTTTCTTCTCCAGTTTTTACATTTTTTATCTTCACAGCCTTTACGAAATCATCTCCAATAATTTCCTCAACAACACTATTCCAAATAAAATTGACACCCTTTTCTTTTGCCTCCTCCTCTAAAGCTTTTTCAGCCCTAAGCTTATCCCTCCTATGAATAACAGAAACATCGCATCCAATTTGCTTTAGATATATTGCTTCAATAACAGCACTATTTCCTCCTCCAACAACAACTACTTTTTTCCCTTTAAAAAAGAAACCATCGCATGTTGCACAGTAAGAAACACCTCTTCCTGCAAATTCATCCTCGCCCTTAACCCCAAGCTTTCTATGCTGACTACCAGTACATAAAATTACAGCACCAACAAAATATTTGCCACGAGTAGTTTCAATTTCCACACCTTCATCGCTTATATGCAGTTTTTTAACTTCCTCTCCAAATTTCAGCTCAGCATAGTCTTTGGCATGCTCCTTCATTTTTTCCATTAACTCCATTCCACTTATACTCTTGAATCCCGGATAATTTTCCACCTTAGGGGCTTCAATGGTTAAACCTCCTCCCATTCCTTTATCGAAAACAACTACACTTGCCCCACTTCTCCCAGCATATATGGCAGCAGCATAACCAGCAGCCCCAGCCCCCACAATAGCCACTTCATAATCAAGTTCCATGAGAATAAAAAGGCACAACATATAAAAATTTCTGATAAAAAATAAAAAACAAATCAAAGCAAAATTAAATGAAATGGATGTTGTTATAGGCTAAATTATTGCGATGCAAAATT
>CAZBXJ010000114.1:0-1510 GCA_964495775.1 uncultured Thermoplasmatales archaeon
AATCAATTAAAAATAGAAACTCCTTGGTTGTTTTACCAACTGGCTTAGGGAAAACAATTATTGCTGTCATGATGATTGCTTATAAAGTAAGATATGGAAAAGTAATGTTTTTAGCCCCTACAAAGCCCCTATGTGAGCAACATTATACAACAATAAAGGAGTTAACAACGATAGATGGCATTTTTTTAATCACGGGAGAGAAAACGAAAAAGGAAAAGAGAAAAAGCATTTACAATATGGCAAAAGTTATCGTTGCAACTCCTCAAACTATAGAAAATGATTTGGATATTATTGATTTCAGCCAATTTAGTTTGGTAATTTTTGATGAGGTTCATAGATGCGTAGGAAATTATTCATACGTCAGCATTGCCAAAAAATGCTTGGAAAATAATGTGCAAACATTGGGTTTAACAGCCTCTCCAGGAAGTGATTATTCGAAGATTAAAGAAGTTATAGAACATTTAGGTATTGAAAATATTGAAATTAGAACAGAAGATGACCCAGATGTTAAGCCTTATATCCCGGAAAGAAGGCTTAGATGGATAGTAATAGAAATGCCCCCTCAAATAAAATCAATTGAAACTGATATTAATGCAATGATAATGGATTTTTTAATTGAGATGAACAAGTATGTTAAAGTGCCTTTATCAATAAAAAGAATAACAAAGAAGATGTTGATAAGCTTGCAGGAAAGATTGCAGAAAAAACTGGAAAAAGAAAAGGGTGCGATATACAATGCAATAAGCATAGCAACAGCATTAATTAAAATCTATCATCTTAAAGAAATGCTGACCAGCCAAGGAATAGAATCTGCTAAAAATTATGTAAAAAAGCTTGAATTAGATACATCAAAAGCTGGAAAGAAAATAAGAAATCATCCAAAATATAAGATTGTTAGGAGCAAAATATTAAATGCCAAAGAAGAAAATCCAAAATTAGAAATGACAAAAAAGATTTTGCTGGAGCATTTTAAGGAAAAGGAGAATGCGAGGGCAATTGTATTTGCTGAATACAGAGAAACTATAGAAGCAATAGTTAAAGAGCTGAATAAGCTGGATGGAATAAAAGCGACAAAATTTATTGGACAAGCTAAAGGAAGCGGAAATGGAATGAGTCAAGATGAGCAAAAAATGGTAATAAAATTGTTTAAAAGTGGATTTTATAATGTCCTCGTTTCAACAAGTATTGGAGAAGAAGGCATAGATATTCCTGCAACAAGTTTAGTTATATTTTATGAGCCTGTCCCTTCCGCCATAAGGCACATCCAAAGGAGGGGAAGGACAGCAAGAGGAGGAATGCCAGGAGAGGTTTATATTCTTATAATGAAGGGTTCAAGAGATGAGGCATATTACTGGAGCAGTAAAAGAAAGGAGAAAAAGATGCTCATGCAGATAAAAAGGCTGAGAGAAGCAATCAATAAAATGATGGAAGAAAAGAAAAAGGAAGAAAGAAAAATAATTGTTGATTCTAAAGGACAGGCAAAGTTGGATAGCTGGCTATGAAAAGGAAG
>CAZBXJ010000114.1:1610-4027 GCA_964495775.1 uncultured Thermoplasmatales archaeon
CATTCAATTCCTAATTTTCCAAACATTTTAAAAGCAATTTAGCCTTATCCTCATGGAGTTTAAGAATGTTGATGACCTCAAAAAATATTTAAAAAGTTTAAAAAATTCTAAGAAGCGAAGGCACCCCCAAGATTATATTTTTGGAGTTGAATTGGAGGGAGCATTGGTAGATGGAAATGGAAAGCCTTTAAAGGCTGATAAACTCATTCCTTATTTAAATTCAATTTATCAGGATTTTGAATTTGGTGGAGAGGCTGGTGCTTGCCAAATCGAAATAAGAAGTTTTCCAAGAGAATTTGCTGGAGAAGCTTTAAGAGAAAAGGAGGAATATTTACAGGATGCCGTTCTTGATATTGCTGAGCTTGCGGAAAAAATCTATAAAACAGATGCAATCTTTTTGCTGATAGGGGCAAATCCTCATCCCATGGTGCTAAATGATGAATGGATATCTAATACGCCAAGGGCAAAAAAGTTGGCGGAGTGGCGCTCCCAATTTTCGCCGATAAAAATAACAAGTAAGGAAATAGAGCCACGTCACATTGCTTTAATAATTCAATCAATACATTTGCACATACAGGGGAAAAGTCCAAAAGACGTTGCAGATAAATTTAATCGCCTTCTTTATATGGTGCCTGAGCAAATTGCTTTATCTGCCAACAGCCCAATAGTTGGTGGAGAAGTTGTTGACTATGCTGAGGCAAGGCTTTTATTATATGAGATGGCAGATGGTGGAAATGCAGGTTTGCCAAAATTAAAAAAATATCCAGTGACCATTGAAGAATATGGAGAGTATGTTGATTCGTTCAGCCCAATTTTGGCAAATTCATTAACAGAAAAAGTTAAAGAAAGGCATGAAGACAACAGAATAAGATTTGAGATTCCTTTTAGAGTAGAAAACAGAGTGTGCTCAACTCAGTGCACAATAAAAGAGAATATGGCACTCATAGAATATATTGTTGGACGCCTTAAATATGCTCAGAGATGGAGCAGGAGAGCATATCCTGATTTAAAGGAAATTGAAATAAATAGAATAGAGGCAATTAGGAAGTCATTGAAAGGAAATTTTATATGGAGGGGAAAATCTGTGGCTGTTTATAAATATTTAATGGAATGTATTGAAAAGGCGGAAAAAGGTTTGAAGGCTTTAGGTGTTACTCCTCGCTATTTGCACATTCTTAGGAGAAGAGTCAGAAGGAGAAAAACGAGTGCTGATGTTTTAAGAAGGTGGTTTGAAAGAAGAGAAGGAGATGTGGAAGAAAAAATAAGTTATTTAGTTAATAGAATATGGGAAAAAACCAAGAAAAATTACCCACTCATCTAATCTCTATTTTTCTTTTTTCAATTTCCGAAAGTATCTTTGACTTTACTTTCTTTCCCTTTTTCATTTGTGGCAGTACTTCTCCATGCTCAAAGCTCATGAGCCATGCAACGGTTGTGCCAAGCCTGACAGGGGGGCGACTTCTTATTCCAATTACAACACTATTTTTTGGGCTTTCAATAATTTTTCTCTCTCCTGTTGGCAGTTCCCTTATATAACCTAACGCTTGCTTTTTCTTTACAACCTCTCCTGGCTTAACGAAAGGATAGAACAAGCCCGGGCAACCTGCTTTTATTTCCAGATAGTCTTTCAAAAGAATTTGCTTCTCCGGTATTTCTGGCTCTCCATCAAGCATTCCAAAATATTTCATAAAATTCTTTACACCTTTTAGTCCAGCCTGAATATACTCCTCATCAAGCCTTCCAGCTTCACCTATTTCAAAGCAGACAATTGGCTTTCCTATTTTTCCAGCCTCAATTGTGAGCATGCCTTTTTTACCCTCATTATAGAAAATTATTTCCGTTCCTAAAGCTCTAAATGGCTCTAAGGGGGGCGTGTAATCATTTGTATATCTCATCCTTGGATGTGGCATAAGCAAATGACCGCGCATGCCAGCATGCAAATCTATACCAAAATCTGCTTTTTTAACAAATTTTTCAAAAAAGTGATATGCTATTCTCTCTGTTGCAGTTCCATCTTTTTTGCCAGGAAAAACTCTGTTTAAATCCTCTAAATCCCTTGGCTCCGCTCTACTTCCAGCCCTGTAAGCAAGAACATTGACAATTGGGACAGCATATATTGTTCCATTTAGTGTGGCTGGATCAATTTCTTCCAATAAACGCATAATTACTTCTATTCCATTTAGTTCCTCCCCATGGATGGCGGCGTTTAAAAGCAAAACCGGCTTTTCTCTTCTACCTTTAACAACAAAGTAATTTAAATCAACGCTTGAGCCATCTTCAAGCAATGTGCACCTAATTTTCCTCCTGTAAATCATTTTCAACAGGAGAAAATGCTGGGTTTAAATAATTTTTGGAGTAGCTATTTCTTTCTCTCCTTTATTCTTTCAATTTGTTTTTCTATTGCCAGTATTGCCTTT
>CAZBXJ010000115.1:0-4002 GCA_964495775.1 uncultured Thermoplasmatales archaeon
CTCCAAACTCTGTCAATGTCGGTAAGATAGTATTTTGCAATTCTTGCCAGTGTTATTGGATTGAGGAAAGGATTCATTCAATGGATGAATGTAAATCATCTTTATAATTTTTGCTTAGGAAAAATAAAAAATGGAGTTTTCATTTGTAATTTATGGAAAGAAAGCTATGGATTTTCCTTTCAAAGTTTATGGAAGTAATGCTCCTGTTTATGGGATTTTGGAGCATATATAAAAAAGATTGGCTCTGGGTTTTTGCATGTTTTTTTGGCTTTCTTTTAGCAATATCTCCTGCTATTATAAGAAGAAATTTGAAATTCTCTGTTCATTGGATTATTGAATTTTTATTGGTGTTTGCCATATCCTTACATATATGGGGAGGGGTTTTGCATCTTTATTCTCTTCCTTTTTATGATAAGATTGCGCATTTTTTGGCATCTGCCATTGTCGCTTTCTTTGCTTTAATTGCTGTATATGTTATAGATACATTTTCTCCCCGCATTCATATGGATTTGCCTATGCTTGCATTTTTCATAGTAATATTTACGATGGCAATGGGAGTAATATGGGAAATTGCTGAATTTGCAATGGATCAAATTGTTTCACATGGTGTGCCATATGCTCAAATAAGTTTGGAAAATACAATGTGGGATTTAATTGCAGATAGCATAGCTGGAATTGTTATGGGGGTAGGAGGAGCGATAGGAATAAGGAAAGGAGAATTTAAGGAATTACTCCTTCAGATAAGTAAGGAAGCAAAAAAACTCAATACAAGATTCCTTCATGCAAGAAAAAAGGCTATGGATGCATTGAAAAAAGCCATAGAAGAAGGGAAAGTGGATGAAAAGGTATTGCCAATAGTTGAAAAGATAAATAAGCTTGGAGACTATTTTACAACAAGCAGTTGTTCTGGAAGAATTGTGTTGTTGGAAATTCCAACTTTTGGAAGGAAAAGGAAGGCAAAGTTTTTGGGCAAGTGGCACAGAAAAATAAATTTGGATGAAATGAAAGATGCTTTAAACAAGGCAAAAAAAGGAGAAATATGGTTTTTGGTGCAGTCAAGCATATTCCATGTTTCAACAATTTCAATGGAAAATGCTAGGAAATTGCTTAATGTTGCTAATCAAAGTGGCTTCAAATATTCCTCAATTAAAACATTTAATGGGAAAATTGTTGTTGAAATATTGAGCACAGAAAGAATCGATGCTCCCTTAGGAAAAGATGGTGAAATATTTGTTGAAGATGATTATTTGAAAATTTTAGTAGAAATTGCAGATAAAATGATGGAAAGAATGGATAGAAAACTGAAAAGATTAGAAAAAAATCTTGATATGTTAGCATAATGAATTGATCCTGATATGGCAAAAACAATTTTTCATCATCAAAAATTTTTATAAAACAGCTTTATTAACCCATATGAAAAAATTGATTAGCATTGCTATTCTATTACTGATAAATTTTCCTTCTTTGCAAATGGATGAAAAAGAAATAAAAGTGGCGATTTACTTTTCAAGTGTCAAAAGATTTGCTGAAGAAGTTGAGGAGGCAATAAACTATACATGGATTAAAGGAAATACAAAGTATATTATCAAACCAGAGATTATTAATAAAAGAGATGTAATTGAAGGAAAACTTAACAACTATGATGTTTTTGTTGTTCCGGGCTCCGGTCGCCCTTATTTTGATGCATATAATATGAGATGGCGGGAGGAGGTAATAGAGTTTATAGAAAATGGTGGTGGATATGTTGGCATATGTGGAGGGGCAAATCTTGTTTCAATGGGTTTTAATGAAGGCATAAGCTTAAACACTCCTCTGGACATTTCTGTTTTAAAACTTGTAGATGTTTATGTGAATGACCAGCAGGAGGAGGAATGGCAGTATTTATGGAAATCAAACTGGAGATATGGAGGGCCACCTATAAAAATTCATATTTTGGATAGCGAGATTCCCATCTTTGATGGATTTTATGGCACAAATAGAAGCATAAGATACTGGGGAGGTCCTGGAATGTATGAAGCTGGACTTAAAAATGGAAAAATGGGCGATGTTATACCTTTAGCAACATATGCAGAAGAACCAATGGAAATTGCACCACTACATTATTGGAAATGGGAAAATGGCAGATGGATTCCATACAAAAATGTTACTACAGATATAAAGGGGCAGAATGCAGTGGTTGCTTCAACATATGGGAAGGGAAGGCTTGTATTATTTGGACCTCATCCTGAAAGAAATACTTTTTTTGATGGATATGTTGAGGAATTTCCTGTAAGAAATTCGCGCTTTACATGGTTCATTTATAATTGGGTTAGCAATAATTCAAGTGCAATGAGCTACAACTGGTGGATTTTAAGGAGAAGCATTGCTTGGGTTGCAGGGCTTGAAAAAGATGAAATGCCATATGCAAGTGAAATAGCAGGATATATTGAAGAGCCAAAATATGGGCTTTATTTAAATGGAAGAAAAGTGATGTATTTGCAAAATACAGTAATTATAGGATGCTTTGATTTATATGCCCAAATTATAGATGCGGATGTTGGCATTATAAAAGTAGATGGAAAGGAAATCTACAAGGGAAAGGGAGATATTTTCCTAAATTTGAATTTGCCAGCGGGATTGCATAAAATTTCTGCAATAGCAAAAAATGAAAAGGAGGAAGCTGGAAATAAAATTAGTATTATTGTCTTGGCTTAAAATTAATCCAGAAAATTTGCATTCTATCTATGGAATGCTTTCCTCCTGAATATGCTATAACTTTTATTTCATGCCTCCAAAATGAAATTCCGCTCATTTCATACTCGTATGGGGCTTCATAATCAGTATATAAAAGCTTGTTATCAATGTAAAATTCAACTTTATCAATTTTGTATGGTGAGTTAGCCTTTGCTTCAATAAGAGCCTTTCCAAAAATTATAGTTGCTGTATTCTTTAGCTTATAAATTTCATTGCCATTGAAATAAATCCTTCCTCTTTTAGGCTCTGATAAAAGCAAGTAAGGCTTTTCAATTTCAGCATCTCCTAAATAAGCCATTATTCCTGCTATCAATCGAGTAGTATTCACAAGATAATTTAAATTTACATTGCTGAAATTATCAGCTGGTTGATGCATATAAGGATTCCATTCATATTCAAAAAACGCTATTGATTCGTAACCATATTTTGCAAATGAATGATAATCACTTCCTCCATATCTTCTGCTTATATTTCCCTTCACAAGTTCAAATCCTATGGTTGCATTGTTTATTTCTTCAATTCTCCTAACAATCCAATCTGCATCTTCTGTTGCATAAATCCTAAATTTTCTCTCTCCCTCTTTACTTTCAGCATGCCCAATCATATCTGCATTAAATTCAATAATAATCTCATCTCCTCTTTCATAAGCTTCCCTCGCATACTCATTGCTACCAAGCAATCCTTGCTCCTCTCCAGAAAAAGCAACAAACTTTATTGTATGCCTAAAATCAAATTTACTCATCGCCTCCGCCACCGCCAGCAACGCTGCAACTCCTGCAGCATTATCATCTGCACCTACTGTATTGGCAACGCTATCAAAATGGGCATTAAAGACAATGATTTTTTCATCTCCCTCCAAAACACCTTCAACATTCTGTCCTTCATATGTTTTAAAATTGGCTGAAGCAGACCAGTCATGATATCTTGTTTTTAAATTAAAGTTTGAAAAGCATTCATAAATATATTTTGCAGTTTCTTTGCATTCTTCGCTTCCTGTAACACGAGGACCAAAAGAGATGATATCCTTAAGATAAGTTTCCAGTTTTTCTTTTGTTATTGAATTCATTACTTCATTTATTTTCCATTGTTTCTCAGCTTTTAGTTCAACGCTGAAATTTGTGAGTAGCAATAGAGATATTACAATAATGCAGAGTTTTTTCATGAACAATTATTCCAATATCATTATTTATTTTTTAGCCTAAAGAGCTTAGGGGCTGTCAAGAATTTGAAAATTTAAAAAATAAGAAATACCCCTCCTGATGGAGAATC
>CAZBXJ010000116.1:0-1343 GCA_964495775.1 uncultured Thermoplasmatales archaeon
GTTGGTACAGTTGATGAAATATTTGAAAGAAAAGCAATTGATGTTGTTAATGCTGATAAAGCTAAGGGAATTATAACGTCATCTATTGCTTTTGGCATGCCTTTTTCATTTATCTTCATTTTTATATGAATTGCATAATCTATTCCTATTCCTACAAGCAAAACAGGAATTGAAGCAATTAGGGGATTAAATTTTATATTAAAAGCGGAAACGAAGCCAACTGTCCAGAGTATAGCTAAAGATAGAGATAGCAAGCTTACAAGCACATCAAAAACATTTTTGTAAAGAATGAATAAAACAAGGATAACAAAGGAAAAAGATAATGGGAGGAGGATTGATATTGATTTATTATTTGCAACCATTATTTCTTTCGATATGATTCTAAGTCCCAAAACACTTGCTGAAGAATTTTTAACATAGCCAGCTATTCTGCTCTCATTTTCATAAGCTTTTTCATCATCTTTAATTAAGGAGCCATTCAATGCTATTCTGATAATTGCAGCCTCAGCCCTCTTTCCATCAAAATCTTTTGAAAGGAAAAGACTTGCATAATCTTTTATGAAGGGAAAATTCAGCGTGTTGATAATGTCATTTTGCGACAAATTTTCTATTGCTTCTATTTTCTTTCCATAACTATAATTTGTTGAATTTTTCATATAAAGATGAATAGATGCGACAACATCGGCAATACTCAATGGCTCTGCCTCCATTTCTTCATAAATTTTTTCCTCAATTTTTAGCATTTCAAGGAGTTTTTCCTTGCTTAGAACATTCCCATCTTTAATCAAAACAGGAACAATATATTCATTTGTATATTCCTCCAATATTCTTTCATTTTCCTTTACAATTTCATTCCTTGGAAGAAAATTTTTTTCCTCAAATTCATAATCCAATCCTTTAAATAAAATATTCAAGGAAAAGAATATGCTAATTGCAAAAATGATAACCAAAAACTTTTTCCTATGTTTCAATACAAAATCCCCATAGCTCACAAAAGATAACCAAAAAGAAATATATGAAAATAGCGCCCCGGCCGAGATTTGAACTCGGGTCGTGGGCTCGACAGGCCCACATGATAACCGCTACACCACCGGGGCTTAAATGAGAATATGATTTTTTTATAAAACTTTTTCCAGTTCAAAATTTAGGAAATTTGTTGTAAAATTTCCCTCTATATTTAAAGGTTCAGCAAGAAAAATTGATTCATTATAAAGGATTTGTGCATTGCTTTTTATTTCATATGCTGTGTTCTCTCCATTTCTTATATGGCTTTCAAACCATTCTGGGATTTTTTCATTGCAGATATAAGTTAAGTAAAAAGTTTCCTTTATACTATATGAAGG
>CAZBXJ010000116.1:1443-3999 GCA_964495775.1 uncultured Thermoplasmatales archaeon
ACTTCTTTTACTTCCTTGCTTTTCTTGAAAATTAAAAAATTGGCAACCGCGTTATATTCAGCAATAATTGTAGAGTATTCATTATTTTTTATATGGCTCATCCACCATTTTTGTAAGTTGCTGTAATTCAGGAAGAGATACAAGATAACATTATTTTTTTCTGGATGCAAAACAATATTTTCATTCATTCCATGCGCAATTTCAACATTATTTAATAGTAATGAGCAATCTAATTCTGCAATTTTTATTGAAAAGAAATTTGGATTTATAACTATGGCATTTGCTTTTATTGCAATTTCATCATCTGTAAGCCAGCTTGCTTCTATCTCATCAATATAAGGATAGGAAAAAGTCAAAACAACATAAAAGAAAATAGAAAGGATGATTGTTGCAATGAGTAAAATAATTTTCCAAATCTTCACACTGTTGTATATAAAATCTAAATAACAATTTTGCTATAATTGCTAATGCTAACTATTTTTAAATGCCAACTCCATATACTTACATGCTTGAGGCTTACCATGATGAATTATTAAGCTGTACTGGTTGTGGATTTTGCAAAAAATCATACTATGCATATGAATTCTGCCAAAAAGAAAGTGATTATCCAAAAGGCAAAATAATGATTGCCTATGGATTACTTACAAAAGAAATTGAGGAAGATGAAAATGTTAGCAAGGCTTTACAAAAATGCACTCTTTGTAAAAGATGTGAAAAAGATTGCCCTTCAAAAGTAAAAATAGCAGATATTATAAAATCGGCTAGATATGAATTAAAAAATTTACTGCCAGAGCATGAAAAACTCATTAAGAATTATGAAGAAAAAAGAAACATATTTGGAGAAGAAAATTTTAAGAAGGAGAAAAACAAACAAATAGCATTTTTTATGGGTTGTCTAATCAATAAAGAACTTAAGGATGTTGTAATATCATTATTTGATAAACTCGGATTGGAAATAAGTATTGTGAATCAATGTTGCGGGTATCCAATAGAAAAAATTGGAAGGAAGGTAGGAGAAATTAAAATGGATTATGAAAAGCTTGTTGTTGCTTGCCCAAATTGCATGCTCTCCTTAAAAGAATACAATCCCATTCATATTAGCCAGTTTATTTTATCTTTAAATCCTAAATTCAAAAAAACAGAAAAAAGATACATCTACCATGACTCATCATTTTTGGGGAGATATTTGAGCATATATGATGAACCGAGAAAAATAATAAGAAGTGTAGGAAATCTTATAGAATTTAATGAAAATAGGGAACTGGCGAGACAATGCGGAGGAGAAATTGAATTCAGAGTTGCTTTTGAAAAAGAAGCAGATGAAATGGCTAGATATATTGTAAAAGAAGCACAAGAAAAAAATGCAATTATCGTTACCTCATCACCACATTGCTACAGCCATCTAAAGGAATATGGAGCAATGGATTTATTGCAGTTAATTGAGGAAAATTTAGCTCCTTAGAAATATTTTTCCTTTTTTTATTTTTATAAGCTCTGCTTTTTCCATTGTTTTTAATATTTCGAGCAAAGCATTATCAGTGATGATTATTTCTTTGTTTCCCTCCTCCATATGAAGGGCTTTACTCTTAAATTTCTCCAAATCTATTTTATTTTCTATTTTATCTCTTACCATGCCAATTATATCTGCTATGAGTAATAATGGCGTATATTCTCTTTTTTCTTTGCATAACTCCTCAATTTTCCTTATTTCATAAATTGTATCAATAATATTGGCGTATATATCTATCTTCTTATCAACAAAAATTTTGGTTTCGGTTTTTGCATTATATTCCTCCGCCTCCTCATCTTCCATATCCAAATATATTTTTAATGTAAATTCATCTGGCAACCTTCCATGCATTTTCCCTTTTTCATATTTTATGCCATTTAATTCCAAAATTGTATGGAGCTGATTCATTAAATTCAATTCCTCCATGAAATATTTTCCAAATTCATCCAATTTCTCTTTTCCAAATTTTTCCTCTATTTCTTCTATATCAACGTCCTTTTCAATTAATTCTCTAATCTCATCATATTTTTTTGAATCTGGCATCGCGATTTCCAAGAATTTCTTCCTAAATTCTTTTTCCTCCATACCATCAACATATATTTCCTTAACTTTCTGCAAATAATCCTCCCATTTTTTGATTAATTCTGCAATTTCACCTTCCTTATATTTTTCCTTTAATTCATTTATTTTTCCTTCTATATAATGCCTTACAGTGCTGTTTATATATAAGGAAGGTCTTAATTCCGCTCTAACCCCACCCTTTCTCAAATCCTCAATAACCATATCTGCAACATTTTCTGCAAATGAACCTATAAACAGTCTCATATTGCTATAGCCATACCTATTTTAAATATTTGTGATTGGCAAAGCAAAAATGAATGAAAAGAAGATGATATAATTCCAATGAAACCATGAAAAAGATTGTTATTATAATCTTATGCAATAATAGCATCACCATTTTCCTTTTCATATGCTTTGTGGTATAAAACATAATTCTTATATTTTCTGGCAGTATTCCAGCAGGGGATAGGATGCCAGAAAAGAGG
>CAZBXJ010000117.1:0-3994 GCA_964495775.1 uncultured Thermoplasmatales archaeon
TATCCATATTCTTCATAAAATTCAATTATTTCATCTTCTGTTGGTATTTTGCATCTTTGCCATACATTTATTACATCTTTAAGCTCTTTTTCTTTTCTCTGTCCAGCAAACAAGTTTCTAAGGAATTCTGTCCTCTCTTCAATATCTCTTTTTGTAAAGGCAATAATTTCTTCTGGAGAATAATATCTTAATAAATTGAATCTCTTGCCAAAATTTTTCATTCCATGCTTTTCTTCAAGCTCTTTAGGATGGGGAATTAAGTAACCAAATGCTGGATGACGGAGCCATCTCCTTATTTTTCTCTTCTCCACCAGATATATTAGCTTTTTTGAATCCTCTACCTTTATTTTTTCTCCCTTGCCTGTTGCATTTCCATTTAAATCATGTTCTCCAACATAGCCAGTATTTACAACGAAAAATACAAGCTTTCCATCTAAGCCCAGCCCTAAATCTTCATATGCTTTAAGCTTCAAAAATGCTTGCTCTGCTTGCTCCCTAGCCATAAAATCTGTTGCTGAATACACTCTCACCCTTTGCCCAACTACTCTTCCTTCTATAGCAGAAGTTATTACGCTCTCGCAAGCAGAATCTAAAGCAACAGCCATATTTGCATCTGTCACCCTTATTATTGGTTCTAAAATATCAAATCTTCTAAAACTCAAACCCTCTGCTTCCAGATATTTTTCTCTTTTTCCCCAGTTTTTATTTAAATCACTGAATTTAAAAATAAATCTTCCATTTGTTGTTTTGCTTTCTTCATAACAATTGCATTTTAAGCTTCCTATTTTTCCAACTGCAACAGGAACAATAACATCATATCCTTTTATTCTCTTTTCCACATATTTTACTCCTTCACAATCAATATTTAAAGCCAGCACAATTGCTCCTTCCCTAGATTTCATCAATCCCTTCCATTCTGGACTTTTTTCATTTAACCCTTCTGATTTTGCAAAACTTCCTGCTTCAAGTCCAATCAACTTTATTTTTGTTATCTTGCCATTTTCATAAATTGGCATCCCAACTAAGGCATCATCCTGCTCTATATTTTCACCTACAGTTAAAGTTGTTTTTCCTGTCCCGCTTAATCCCTTTAAAATTCTTCCATTACAACAGCCAGCATGATATGATATTAACCCTTCTTCCTCAGCTTTATTCCATACCATGGTTAAATTCGGTTTTTTGAAAGCTCCTCCAAAATAGTCAATATTAAGATTCAAAACTTTTCTAATATCTTTATCAATTTCTGTAAAATCAAACAGAGTTAATGGCTCATTGTTATAATCCCAAAATTCTTTTACTTCCTGAATAAATTCTTCTGGCAATCCTTCCGGGATAATATAATTTATGCAAGATATTCCAATATTTTCTGGAGGAAAAATCATCAATTTTCCCATCCATGAAATATATGCTGAATGAGGGTTTTCAATACTCGTTACAACTTTTATACCAACTTTATATCCATTTTCACCTTGCACTCCTTCCTGTATAATTTTATCTGCTTTCCTTAAATACTTCTCAGCAATCTCAAACAAATTTTTTCCAATCTCAACATCAAAATATCTCTGCCCCTTTCCAAGTCTATAGCCGGGAGGCACCATATAAAAAACTCTGTCTGGGCGCCTTCCTTTTTGGCGGGAGGCAAAAAGATACTGCCCATCTTTTGTTATAACATAGTAGGGCTTGAGGAATTCCTTGAAGAATTCATCGCTTGGATTATAAATCTGCATAATGTAATAACTGCATCATATACAATATTTTCCCGGTATTTTGGGAAAGAGGGTTGTGTATCTTATATCTTCAAATCCGCAAATATATCTTATCAGCCTCTCTATACCTATACCAAATCCTGCAGATGGATAAAATTTTGCTGTTCTAGCAATTTGCAAATAGGCATAGAAGGCTTTGGAATTCACATTCTTTTCTTCCATTCTCTTCAATATTCTCTCATATTCATACTCTCTCTCGCCTCCAGACAAAGCCTCCCCAAATCCCTCCGGATATATCAAATCCATATCAACCAGCCATCCTTTTCTATCTTCATGTTCCCTATCATAGAATTCTCTTTTCCATTTTGGAAAATCTATAATCCAAAATGGCTCTTTCTCTTCTTTAGATAGCACCTCCTCATAATCTTCACCATATTCATTATAAGCTTCTTCAAAACTTATTCTTTTAAATGGTTTTGATGGAATTTTTATCTCCCTTCCCAAAATCTCAAGCTCTTTCTTGCATTCCCTTTTCAATTTTTTAAATAGATGAATTAGCATATTTTCTGCCAAATCCATAACATCTTCTCTACTTGCATTCCTAACCTCCAAATCAAGCTGTGTAAATTCCGCCAAATGTCTCCCTGTTTTTTCTAAATCTTTTAGCTCAAGCCTTATGTTGGGAGAAAAGCAGAAAATTTTTTCTAATGATAGCAAAGCTAATTGCTTATGAAATATCATACTTTTTGTTAGATAATATTTATTCCCATAGTAGTTTATCTCTCCATCAAAAACAGGATGAGTCAATGGATCTGTTATTGGAGATATGATAACTGGAGATATTTCTATGAATCCTCTCTCCAGCAGAAAATCACTCAATATTTTTCTGACTTTGCTTCCAATTTTCACTGCTATCTTTGCTCTTTCATCAACTTGAAAATATATTTCTTCCAGCATGTTTCTAATTTTGTTTAATATATTTATTCATTTTGATGAAAATTTTGTAAATTTGCCAAAAAATTAACAAAATTTATATAAAAATTTGTCATTTTGACATATGGATGAAAAGGATTTAGCAATCTTAGAAAAACTTATGGAGAATGCAAGAAAGCCAGTTAAAGAAATTGCAAAAGAAGTTAAGCTTCCAAGAACAACGGTAGCTGAGAGGATTAAAAAGTTAGTTAATAAGGGCATAATTAGAAAATTTACCACTATCATAAATTATGAAAAAATAGGAATGCCAATAACGGCTTTCATTCTCGTTTCCTTTATACCTAATCCAGATATATCACAAAGGGAGCTAGCTAGAGAAATTTCAAAAATAAAAAATGTTAGGGGCATATATATAATTGCAGGGGAATGGGATTTATTACTTAAAGTTAGGGGAAAAGATATGGAAGAAATAGGAAAGCTTGTATTAGATAAACTTAGAAGTATGAAAGGTGTTGGCAAAACAGTAACCTGCACTTGCTTCAGTGTCGTAAAAGAAGAAGTGTGAAAGATTAGCCAAAAGAAATATAATTATACATTGCTTTTTCTTTCATGAAAAAGATAGTTGTAGCTATATTGCTTTTCGCGTTGCTACCTTCCTTTGCCGGCTACAATAGCATAAAAATCTCCCAAAATATGGAGGAACAGAAGGAAATAATATTTTCCAATGATGTTTCTGGCTACTTAATGCAGGCTGGCTATCCAGTTTTGCCATATATAGCAAAAACTTATGAGTTTCCTCTTGGAACAAAAGTAGAAGTAAAAGTGGAAGCTATGGAGATAGAAGAAAAGGAGGCAGATAAAATCAAAATTGCGAGTCCACCAAAAATTGATGGGCTTAAGGATATAAAACTAGATTTTAAGCAAAAGGAATATGAAATATATCCTCAGAAGTGGTATGATTATAGCATTGGAATAGGAAGAAGAAACGGAAAATTAATGACTATCTTAAATCTATATCTTTATCCAGATAGAATAAAGAAAGATGGCATTCTTTTGCATGCAAATAAATTTGCTATTAAAATAAATCATGATAAAGTTTACTCATATAGCTTTAAAGATGAATACGATTTGGTTATAGTTTATCCTCAAAAATGGAAAGATTCTTTAATTCCATTAAAGGAGCATAAGGAAAAATACGGAATAAGAACTCTTATGATGCCAATTGAAGAAATTTTGTCTAAATATGAAGGAAGAGATGATGCAGAGAAGTTAAAGTATTTCATTAAAAATGCTCTGGAAGAATATGGAATAAAATATGTTTTGCTTGTTGGAGGAAGAAAATTTGGATTTAAAGA
>CAZBXJ010000118.1:0-3930 GCA_964495775.1 uncultured Thermoplasmatales archaeon
CTTAAAAAGTAGATTTAAAGATTTAGAAGGGAAAATAGAAGCTCATCATGGTTCATTATCTAGAGACGTTAGGCTTAGTGTAGAAGAAAGACTCAAAAATGGCGAACTAAAATGCGTTGTCTCCTCAACAAGCTTGGAATTGGGTATAGACATTGGTTATATTGACTTGGTTGTTTTGCTTGGCTCACCAAAGAGTGTTACTAGAGCTTTACAAAGAATAGGAAGAAGCGGACATTTCTTACATGAAGTATCCAAAGGAAGGATTGTTGTTTTAGATAGAGATGATTTGGTGGAGTGTGTTGTTTTAGCAAATGAAGCAAGAAAGGGCAGGTTAGATAAAATAAAGATTCCAGAAAATGCTTTAGATGTGCTAGCTCAGCATATTGTGGGGATGGCAATAGAGAAGAAATGGACAGTTGATGAAGCTTTAAAATTAATAAGGAGAGCCTATCCTTATAGGAAATTACCAAAAAGAGATTTGTTAAAGCTGCTACATTATTTGGCTGGGGAGTACGAGGAGCTTGAAGATAGGAAAATATATGGCAAAATATGGTTTGATGAGGATGAAGAGATTTTTGGAAGAAGAGGAAAAATGGTTAGACCAATTTATTATTTAAATACCGGAACAATTCCAGATGAAGTTGCAATTAAAGTATATACTACCGATTGGAAATTTGTTGGGAAAGTTGAAGAGCCGTTTGCAGAGAGATTGAAAAAAGGAGATATATTTGTTTTAGCAGGGAATACATATGAATATGTTGGTTCAAAAGACATGAACATTTTTGTTATTCCTCGTCCAGACTATTCGCCAACTATTCCCTCATGGTTTTCTGAACAATTGCCATTGAGTTTTGACCTGGCAATAGAAATAAGTAAATTTAGAGCGAAAATGGAAAAAATGCTTAAAGAAGGAAAAAATGTTATTAAATACCTAGTTAAAAATTACAGAATAGATGAAAAAACAGCAAAGGCAATAGAAAATTATTTCTTGGAACAAATGCATTTTGAAGTGCCGAATCATAAGAAAATAGTTGTTGAAATTTTTGAAAAAGAAGGCTATAGATACATAGTTTTTCACACTCTCATAGGAAGAAAGGCAAATGAAGCTTTATCGAGAATATTTGCCTACCGCATAACTAAAAAATATGGATTGAATGTAAGGATAGCCATTACTGACAATGGTTTTGCCATCATATATCCAAGCTGGAAGAGAGAGATAGAGGAAGAGGACATTAAAAAACTCTTTACAACAAAAAATATGATAGATGATTTGAAGAATGCGTTGAAGAATACGGAAATTTTGAAGAGGCGCTTCCGCCATGTTGCGACAAGGAGCTTGCTTATTTTGAAAAATTATCTCGGGCATGAAATGAGTGTTGAGAAGCAACAGAGAAACGCATCTATACTTTTTAAGGTGGTGAATGAAATTGATCCAGAATTCCCTGCATTAAAAGAAACTTATAGAGAAATAATGGAAGATTCAATGGATATTGAAAATGCTATAAAATATGTTAGGAAGGTAGAAAAGGGGGAGATTGAAGTTAAAATTACTCACAATCCACTGCCATCTCCATTTTCATTCAATATAGTTGTTGTTGGAGCAACAGATGTTGTTCTTATGGAAGATAGAAAAGAAATGATAAAGGAAATGCACAAAGAAGTTATGGAATTGATAAAATGCATGAAGTAGATATAAATGGAGTAAAAATTACAAGTAAATACGCTGTTTTAGTTGGCAATGTTGCAATTGTTGCTGATTTGCATATTGGATATGAAGGGGTTTTGCAGAGGGAAGGGGCTATGATTCCAAGATATCAGAAAGAAATTTTAAAGAAGAGATTAAAAGATATTATTGAAACTTATGAGCCAAAAACAATCATTATAAATGGTGATTTCAAGCATGAATTTGGAAAAAATTTGAGGCAGGAATGGAATGAAACAATGGAAATTCTACAATTCTTAAATGAAATGGTGGAAGTTTTGCTAATAAGGGGAAATCATGATAATTTTTTACGCACCATTGCGGGAAAATTGAGAGTGCCAATCTATAATGAGTATGAAATAAAAGGAATAAAAATAGTTCATGGACATAAAGAAACGGAGGCAAAAAGAATTATTATGGCTCATGAACACCCTTCTTTACATTTAAGAGATAAAGTGGGAGCAACTGTAAAGCTACCATGTTTCTTAGCCAGCAAAAAAATCATCGTTATGCCTGCTTTGAGTCCATTGGCAACTGGCACAGATATAAGCTCTGCTGAACCTGAAGATTTTCTTTCTCCAATATTACAGAGAGAGAATATTGATGAATATGAAGTGTATGCAATCAGTGATGAACTTTTATATTTCTCAAAAATAGGCAAATTAAAAAAGGTTATTTAATAGCTTACAATTTAATTACATGAAAAAATGGTTTGTTGTGCTGTGTTTATTGGCAATGCTTTCATTGCCACATAGCTCCTCAAAAAATGATTCATGGATAAAAATCACAAATCCCTCTCCAGGCTTATATTTAGGGGAAAAAGAAATCTTTCCATTAAGAAGTTCAGTAATTTTAATTGGCTCCTATTCATTAAAAGTAGAGGCGGAGGGAAGCGATAATATCATTGCTGTATATTTTGCATTATATGATACAAGAAACAAGGATATTGTAAGTAGTTACTGGGATATGGAAAAAAGCGATGGATGGAACTGGGATACTGAGCTTGAAAGAGGAATTTATGCATTAATGGTGGCTGGCGCCGCAATAGATTTTGAAGAACCTGTAGCTATAGATTGGCTTTTCGTAATTGTAATCTAACCACCTGTAGGAGGAAGAAAAACAGAAATTTCATCTTCTTTCCCTATTTTTTCTTTCAATGAAATCTGCTTATTTTTTCTGGAAAAAATGAGATGCTCTTTCAAATTTTTTATTCTTGCATCCTTTTTTACTAAAAATTGGGCAAGTTCTTCAACACTTTTTATTCCATCTTTTATTTCCATTTCCTCCCCAAATATTTCTCTCAGTTTACCATAGAATCTTACTTTCACAATATTTAAATAAGCATTACATTTAAATTTTTATGGAGAAGTTGATGGCTTTTGCAACAGCTTTTGTAGTTATTGGTGTGGCTTTTGTATCAACAACTGTAAGCTACACCATACCACCAGGATATGAAAAAGCAGAGATTGCAGTTAATGCAAATCTCTCATTTATCGCTCCAATGCCAGTAAATTATACAGTAGTGCCAATTGTATTGCCACATGAAATTGGCATGGGTAGCTATAAATTCTATGAGATCAGAAGTTAGCTCCTCCTTCCTACTTATTTTTCTTAAGGAAATTTCTGTAAAAAAGTTTGCTATAATAAAATTGTAAGGAAAAACTGCCACATCAACAATTCTTTTCCTTCTCTTATTGTTGACTAAAAAATAAAAAATTAGAGGAGGACAAGTGGGCCGAGTATAAATCCGCTTGCTTCTTTGGTGGCACCGTCTGCAGTTACTCTTACTGTTACTGGACCAATTCCAAAAACAATCATTTTGATTGTTGTACTTTCTCCAGCCTTTATTTCATCTATGCCCATTTCTTTACTTTTGCCTATAAATACTATGCCAGATATATCAACAGCCACGTTCAAATTCTTCGCATCTGCTGTTCCAATGTTTGAGATTGTTACTGTCAATCCAAATCCGCCAGTTATGTTAATAACTAGAATAGGCACTGACGTAGCTTGGTCAAAGAATATATCTGCATTTCCATTTCTATTATCCATCCATACAGCATAGCCAGCTGAAACATCTGCAAATGCATACTCTCCTATAACATTTCCCTCATCATCATTTACTGTGCCTAATACATCCCAGCTTGCTCCTCCATCCTCTGTTGTTGCAACATATAGGTCTCCATTTTTGTAGAATAAGCACGTTGCTTTATTACCGCTGGCTTCAA
>CAZBXJ010000119.1:0-3928 GCA_964495775.1 uncultured Thermoplasmatales archaeon
TTGGATTGGGAAGGAGGTGGTTGTTTGAATTGTGAAATAAATTCGGGATACTACAGATTAAAAATTGCATTCACATTATTTTTATTCCCAATTTTGCAACTTCTACTCCCTTTCCTTCTTTAATTTTTCCAACTATTTTTGCTTCCGTATATTTATTTAAAATTTGCAGAGCTTCATCAGCTTCTCTTTTTTCAACAATTACTGCCATCCCCATTCCCATGTTAAATGTCCTATACATTTCTTCATTGCTTACGTTTCCCAATTTCTGTATTATTTTGAATATTGGCTGAGGCTCAAAAATATCATCTAAATAGAAACACACATTTTTTTCTATCCTATACAATTTTTTTAATCCTCCTCCAGTTATGTGAGCTACTCCCTTTACTTCTATATTCTTCCATAGTTCCAAGATTTCTTTTACATATATTTTTGTTGGCTTTAATAATTCATAGCCTATAACACCAATTTCTTCAATTTCATCATGAAAGGAGTATCCATGATTTTTGAAAACTTTTCTGGCCAATGTATAACCATTTGAATGCAATCCACTGCTTCTCAACCCTATTATAACATCTCCTTCTTCTATTTCCTTAAATTCTTTTTCTACTATTCCCAAACAAGTTCCGGCTAAATCAAATCCTTTTATTATTTCTGGCAAGGTAGCTGTTTCTCCTCCAATTATTTTTATTCCAGCTTCATCTGCTCCCTTTTTTAGTCCCTTTGCTATTTCTTTTGCTTTTCCAACATCCATTTTTTCCATTGCGAGGTAATCAACAAAAGCAAGTGGTTTTGCTCCCAGAACAAGACAATCATTTACATTCATTGCAATGCAATCTATGCCGACAGTATCCCACTTTTTCATTTCATTTGCAACAATAACCTTTGAGCCAACTCCATCTGTACATAAAACAAATTTTTTCCCTTCCACCTCCACTTTTTCTTCTTTGAATCCAACCACATTCAAAATAGTTGAAACAACATCTTCTTCCCTTTTTATGTCCACTCCGGCTTTGGAGTAAGTAAATTCTTCCATGAGGTAATACTTGCACAGTGAAAAAGCTTTTTGATTATATTTGATAGAATGACAACCACTCTTTTCATTTCGGCCTACGATTATATGGAATAACGGAATTTATTTATTATAACCTCGTTCTCAAACAATAGCTAACAAGCAGAGTTATTTTCATTTGATTATCATACACCAAGTAATTTTATGCCCATTGCTGTAACAGTTGTTACTATTAAGCAAGCTATGCATATGCCAATGAAAATGCAAATCAATGATTTTTTAAATTCCAAACCAAAGAGATATGCTGCCAAACTGCCTGTCCATGCTCCTGTTACTGGCAAAGGTATAGCTACAAAAATTATTAATGCCAAGCTTTCCCATTTTTCAATACTTTTTCTTGTTTTTTTCCTTGTATGTTCAAAAATTTTATCAAATAAGCTGTTCCAAAATTTCCATTTGCGAAGCCATTTTTCAACAGGCTGGAGAAAAAGAAGAATAAGTGGAACAGGAATAAAATTTGCAATAATTATGGCTGGAATAGCCAGATAGGGATTTAATCCATATTTAAAAGCAAGTGGAATAGCCCCTCTTAACTCAGAGATAGGCATCATAGCAAGCAATATAACCCAGAGCCATTTCATTTTATCATCTTTCCTTTTCCCTTGCTTCCAATAAATTCGCCATCCTCAACAATTTTCTCTCCCCTCAAATAAACATCCTTTGGATATATGCATGGCATTCCTTCATAGCAACTCCAGCCACATTTTGATAAAGGCTTTATTTTATCAATTTTTTTGAAGTCAATAACAATAAAATCCGCATCCTTACCAATTTCAATGCTTCCCTTATTAATTCCAAAAAACTTCGCTGGATTTTCACATACCATTTTATGTAGCATATCCAGAGTTATCTCTCCTCTTTTAACTTTGTAAAGCATCACAGGAAGCAAAGCATCTACGCCCGGCATGCCAGAAGGCGCACAAACAAAATCCTCTTTTTCCTCCATCAAATGAGGAGCATGATCAGATTCAAGAATGGGTATTTTACCAGATGAAAATTCATTGTAAAGTTTTCTTCTTGTTTCCTCATTTCTCAATGGAGGATTTACTTTTCCCAATGCTTCCATTCTAAACTTACTTTGAGTAGAAAATAAAAGATGATGTAATGTCACTCCAAAACTTGCTTTTTTATTAATCAACTCCGCAGCTTGCTTTGTTGTTATGTGGCAAAAATGAATCTTTGCATTGATTTGGCTATTTATTTCAAGAACTTTTTTTACCGCTTCTACTTCACATTTCTTAACCCTCATCATATTGTGCTCTTCCAAATTTTTTGCCTTTTCCCTGCTTATACAATCTTCAAGCTCTGCATGAATTGCCACTGGCTTTCCCATCTTCTTTACATTTTGCAATATATCCTTTAATTTATCTGGGGGGCAAAACATTTCGTTATCTGCGGATAAGAAAATTTTATATGCAATGCAATCCATTTCCTCAACCTTATCTTTTATTCCCGCATAAAGAGCATAGTCAATACAAGCTTTGTTTTTTATTTTTTTAACTTTTTCATCAAATGTTTTTTTGCTAACAATTGCTGGCTTATTGTTCGGCATGTCCAATACGCATGTTATTCCAGCTATAACAGCAGCTTTCGTTCCAGTAAAAAAATCTTCTTTGTATTCAAATCCTGGCTCTCTGAAATGAACGTGCACATCTATGGCAGAAGGGAAAATAATGGCATTGCCATAATCAACTTTTTTTCCAGCTATATCCTTCTTTATATCAATGATTTTTCCTTCCTCAAATTTAATGCACGCATTTATTAATTCTCTGAGATATACTTTTCCACAAATTACAGGCATTTAAAACCAAATGAAAATAAGTATTTAAAAGACATGAATAATTATGAGCATGATACACATTGTCGGGGCTGGTCCCGCTGGCTTAATAGCAAGTTTGTTTTTATTGGAAAAAGGATATGAAGTTGAAATTTTTGAAAAAAGTAAGGAAATAAAGAGCTCTGCCTGCGGAGAGGGATGCGATTTAAAATCGTTGGCAGAGTTGCCTTTTGATAGCCTGCCATATATAGAAAGGAAAGTAGATGAGGTTAGATGGTTTTTTAGAGATAAAACATTTTATGTTAAAATGGATGGATGCGTTTTGAACAGGCAAAAATGGATGGAAGGAATGGCTAAAGAAATTATGGAAAGGGGAGGAAAAATAAATTTCGGGAAAAAGGTTGTAGGAATAGATGATAATTACATTTATTTTAAAAATGGAAA
Organism: uncultured Thermoplasmatales archaeon; assembly: GCA_964495775.1. Classification (GTDB taxonomy): domain Archaea; phylum Thermoplasmatota; class E2; order UBA202; family JdFR-43; genus JAPDJP01. The sequence goes on from CAZBXJ010000119.1 coordinate 3,291, forward strand.
GATAAAATATGATGTTTGTATAGGAGCAGATGGACCTGCATCAGTTATAAAACATTATGTTGGAAATGAATACAATTGCAAAATAGGATGCCAATATGAAATAGAGCAGTATATGAAAGAAAACCGTCTTGAATTTTATTTAGATAAAAAATTTTCTTCTTATTACACATGGATTTTTCCAAAAAAGAAAAGTATAAATGTTGGGTTAATAGGAAAATTTTCAATGCTCGATGAATTTTTAAAGTGGAAGGGAATAAAAGGAAAGATTTTGAGAAAGCAGGCTGGTTTGATTCCATGCAGTTTGCCCAAAAAATTGGTTAGGAATAATGTTGCACTGATTGGGGATGCTGGTTCAATAACAAATCCATTTTCCTTGGGGGGATTAACACCAATAATATATGCTTCGAAAATATTGGCAGATAATATAGAAAATTTGGAAAGATATGAAAAAGAAATTAAAAAACATCCTATTTGCAATCCAATTTTCTTAAAAGGAAGCAGGGCAGCAGAAAGCATAACCAATGAAGAAATGGAAATTGCTTTTAACAAAATAAATGGAAAGGACATTATGAAGGTTAAATGGCGAGATGTAATGCCATTGCTTAGAAAGCCATCTCTATTTATAAAAATGTATTATA
>CAZBXJ010000120.1:0-3876 GCA_964495775.1 uncultured Thermoplasmatales archaeon
GCAAAACTCTCTGGATATTCATATGGTCTTCCTCTCTTTCCTCTATTCATTTCTTGGATTTCCTTATCCCATTTCTCCAGAAAATCTAAACTGAAAAGAATTTCACCTCTTCTTATTAAATGCTCATTATATTCTTTCCAATTCCTCTTTTCTGGCATCCTATCCCCTGCTGGGATACTGCCAGAAAATATAAGAATTATGGTTTATGCCACACAGCATCACTTCACTAAATTTTTTTATGCACAAAATTATTTTTTTATTATGATGAAAAGAAGTTCATTTAGAATGCTGTTTAGTTTTGTAATTGCTTTTATGCTCTCCCATGCAGTTTTATCTCAAAAATTTTCATGTAATTGTAGCAATAACAATTCCATTTTTCCCGTTATGGAAGAAATTTATGAGCATCCAAAGAGCAATGCTACCAAGCCAATTGCAAAGGAAGTGCCAAAATATTTTTCATGGAAAGATGAAGGATGGACCACACCTGCCAAATATCAAGGAATGTGTGGAAGCTGTTGGGCTTTTGCCGCCATAGGTGCATTGGAAAGCGTTATTAACATTGAGGAAGGATTGCCAGATTTGGACCCAGATTTGTCTGAGCAATATATACTATCATGTTTGCCATTAGCTGGTAGCTGCAGAGGTGGACATCCTTATTGGGCTTTTTATTACATGAAATCCACATCTGCAGATGGAAATTATCATAATGGAGCTTTGCTGGAAGAGTGCTTTCCATATGAAGCGGATGATACAATACCATGTGATGCAAAGTGCAGTGATTGGATTGATAAACTCGTTCCAATAGATGATTTTGGTTATTTCTTTCCTGATGGCTCAGATGAGGACAGGCAAAAAATAAAAACGCTAATAATGGAGAAAGGCCCAGTGGTAACTTTTATGATGGCAACTGAAGATTTTATGAAATGGGGTTTGGAAAATCATAGCCCAGATGCATATTATCCTTATGAAGTAGCTCATGGAATAAATCATTGTGTTGTAATTGTGGGATGGAAAGATGATGACAGCATTCCTCATGGCGGCTACTGGATTTGCAAAAATAGCTGGGGTAGATACTGGGGTTATGATGGCTTTTTCAACATAGAATATGGAAGTTTGAATATAGACAATTTTGAAATTGACTGGGTTGAATATGATGCCAGCCAATATGACTGGCCTCCGGTAGCAAATGCAGGAAAGGAATATGTTGGGAGTGTAGGCGAGCAAATACAGTTTGATGGAAGTAAAAGCAAGGATGCAGAAGGAAGCATTATTTCATGGCAATGGGACTTTGGAGATGGAAATGTAGCAAATGGAAGAAAAGTGAGCCATAGCTATGATGGCAGGGGAATTTATTCTGTTTCATTAAAGGTTAGAGATGAGAGTGGAAAAGAAAGCATCACCATTGTTCCAGCCTATATAGATGTATGGAAAAAAGGAGAAGAATGGACATATGGCATAAACATAAGCATGGATATGGAAGGAATTAAATTTAATGCAGTAATAAATAAGCTCAGGTTTACTGTAAAAGATGAAAGTTATAATGTAAAATTTTTCGGCTTGCTTAAAGGAAATTTTGATTTGTCATATGCAACAGGAAAAATTCCATTTGCCTTAATTTTAGGCAATCTCCATATAAGCAAAAATTTCTCAATAGAAGGTATTGATGCAAATGTTATTGGAATGAGCTTTGTAAAAATTTCATCCATGCCTTATTTGCCGGTGCCATTTAGAATAAATGCAGAAATTGCACCGGAGCCTTCTTTGCATATAATTGATTTTCCATTGTATGTAAATAAAATATGGAATTCAAATCTGGCAAATGTAAGCATTCAAGGCTATGCAACTCCTTTATTTGGCTTTTATAAGATTCCATTTGAATATAATTTTTACTTGGGAGCAATGGAAGGAAATTGTATGGGAAAGGAAAATGTTAATGTTGAAGCAGGAAATTTTGAAGCATATAAGATTTCCTTCTTCGATTTCATTAACTTATATTATTCCCATGACGTTGCCAACATTGTTAAAGCAAGTGTTAGCTATGAAGGATTGGAGATAGAAGCAGAATTAAAGCAAACAAATTATCCACAGGTTGAGTAACCACATTGCTTGCACACTCTGCATCCTTCCTCATATACTAATGGTGAGCCACAATCTGGACATACTCCTACTGGAGCCTTATCTGTTATCTTAATCTCTTTCATTTCTTCTTGTTTTGCCCTCTTTTCAAATTCATCTAACCGCGCAGGCACAACTACCTCTCTGCCCTTTATATGGTCTTCAATAGCTTTTGCTATTGCATCTGGACATGATAATATTGGGCCACCTCTTGCCAACAAAGGATTTGGACATCTTATGGCTTTGAGTTGCTTTATAATTTCCTCCGGCTTAACTCCACTCCTCAAACAAAGGGAAACGAGCCTTCCAACAGCTTCAAGCTGTGCATCTGCGCACCCTCCAGCTTTTCCTAAGCGAGCAAAAACTTCAAAGAGCCCATATTCATCCTCATTCATTGTAACATAAAGATTTCCGCATCCTGTCGCTATTTTTCTCGTCACCCCCCTTACAACAGGCGGGCGGGGGCGCGGTCTTATAACACCTCTTTCCTCTTTTTCCTCCTTGGCGGAGATAACTTGCTGAGGGCGACTCCCATATCTGTATACTGTTATTCCCTTGCATTTTAACTCATAAGCAAGCATGTAAGCTTTCCTTACATCTTCTATTGTTGCATCTTGCCTTAAATTTATTGTTTTTGAGGTAGCATTATCTACATATTTCTGGAATGCTGCCTGCATTCTAACGTGCCATTCTGGAGAGATATCTAATGCGGTAACAAATATTCTTTGCACTTCAATTGGCACTTCCTCCAAGCCTTGGACGGAGCCATTATTATCTGCTATTTTCTGCAAAAGCTCCTCGCTATAGAAACCCATTTCTTTTGCAATTTTTTCAAAATATGGATTTATTTCATATAGCCTATCTTCCTCATCCAAAACATTTCTGACAAATGCTATTGCAAAGAGTGGCTCTATTCCAGAAGAGCAACCTGCTATAATTGAAATGCTTCCTGTTGGAGCAATTGTTGTTACTGTTGCATTTCTCATTGCTGGATACTTCCCATCATATATGCTTCCCTTGAAATTCGGAAATGAACCTCTTTCTTTGCCTAATTCAACACTTGCCTGTTTTGCTTCTTTTTGTATGAATGACATTATTTTTTCTGCAAGTTCCAAAGCTTCATTGCTATCATATGGTATGTTTAGCTGTATGAGCATATCTGCAAAACCCATAACACCTAAGCCAATCTTTCTATTGGCTAAAGTCATTTTTTTGATTTCTGGAATAGGATATTTATTCATATCAATAACATTGTCGAGAAAATGAACTGCTTTCCATGTTATTTCCTTAAGTTTTTTCCAGTCAATTTCTCCATTTTTGACAAATTTTGAAAGATTTATGCTTCCAAGATTGCATGATTCATATGGAAGTAATGGCTGTTCTCCGCAAGGATTGGTTGCTTCTATTTGCCCAATATGAGGTATAGGATTGTGGCGATTAATTTCATCTATGAAAATTAAGCCCGGCTCTCCTGTTTTCCATGCTTCTTCAACTATCTTGTCAAAAACTTCTTTTGCATTTAATTTCTTAACAGCCTTTCCAGTTCTAGGATTTATGAGCTCATAATCTTCTCCTTTCTTCACCTTTTCCATAAATTCATCTGTAACAGCAACAGATATATTGAAATTGGTTAGCTCTTTTGGATCTTCCTTACAGGTTATAAATTCCATAATGTCAGGGTGATCCACACGCAGTATACCCATATTCGCTCCTCTTCTTCGTCCGCCTTGTTTTATTATATCTGTTGCAGAATTTAATACT
>CAZBXJ010000121.1:0-3815 GCA_964495775.1 uncultured Thermoplasmatales archaeon
TATATCCGATAAAAGAGTATAGATGGGATTTAGATGAAGATGGAAAATGGATAGAGAGGGGCCGGGTGGAAAAACAATATATTCCTATGATAAGCCAGGCGTATATAATGTTACGATGTGGGTTATTGTAAGAACTCCAGATGGAACCGATGCAGATAAAATAACTCATCAAATAGTGGTTGTTGAAAAACTTTTGCCGCCTGTAGCAATTATTGATTCAAAAGTGATATATGGGGAAAATAATGCAACTATTTATTTAAATGGCTCAGCCAGCTACGACCCAGATGGATACATTCATTCATATGGATGGGATTTAGATGGAGATGGAAAATGGGATAAAGTAATGGTTGATAAAACTGAATTGGTGGTAAATAAAAATGGCTACTATACTGTTATCCTCACAGTATATGACTATGATTTGCAAAGCAATTCAACAACAAAGATTTTCAAAATAAATAAGCTTGAAGGAAATTTGAATGAAAGCATGAAAACAATTGAAATAGTAAATGAGTTAGAAAATGCTACTGATGTAAAGATAATCGTAAATAACTGCGATGTTTACAATTTAACTGTTGAAAAGAAAAAATCGTTGAATATTTCAATAAATCCATATGGTTTAAATGAAATTGATGTTTTTGCAAATGGAAAGGAAAAAACTTTTCTAATAAATGCAACTAATCCAGCAAAAATTTTCATTGGAAATGAAATTTATATGGGCAAGGAGGAAGAAAATAAAACACCGGGCTTTGAATTTCTTTTACTTCTTATTGCATTACTTTTATTTGCTTTTAGAAATCGATAAATTTAGCTTTCATTTCATCTGGATAAAAAATAGCAATGCTTCTTTTGCCAGTTAAATATCCGCAGCACTCACCGGGATTAATTATTAATGATTCTCCTATCCTCAAATCTTTTTCATGAGTATGTCCGTAAATTACCACATCATATTTTGTAGCCAGAGCATCCACTATACTTGGCTCATGTGTAATAATAATGTTTTTTCCATGAATATTAATTGCATAAGGATCCTTATGGAAAGTACCAATATTTTTGAATCTCTCTTTCAGATACAATTTATCTCCATCATTGTTTCCATATATGAGGAGCATATCGCACTTTAATTCTCTAAAAGCGTTTGCTGTGAAAGGAGAAACAATGTCTCCTGCATGAATAACAAGCTCCACATTTTCCTTATTAAAAATTTCAACAGCTTTTTTTATAGCTTCCACATTATCATGAGAATCAGAAATTATACCTATCTTTGATTTATTCTTTTCTTTTCCTTCCAAAAACATTTTTTGCATCATAAGAATAAACTGAATATTTTATAAATTTTTTATAGTAGATTGGATTATATCAGAGTGTTTGGAAAATATAAGCTGAATCTGCAGATAAAAGAAAAAGATGTGGAATTAATTGTTGAGGGAAAGGGAAAAAGAAGGAGATATTATAGGAAAGTAGGGGAAGAGGAAGAAGAGAAATACATATATGCAGAAAATGGAGAAATTGTAATCTGCCCTGTCGAACCTGTAAATTTGCCGAAAGAAGGCACCGCAGAGCATTTGCTTATTGAACTAGAAAAACCAGTTGTTATTGAACCCAACGTAAAAGATTCATTCTATGTGAAATTTCCCGTTGAAATTGGTGTTTTTTTGGTAGATAAAACAGATGTTGAAAGAATAGATATTTTTACGAGGGTTAAGCCAAAATACATTTTATATGGTTCACCTGAAAGTGGAATAATTTGTAGATGGTGGAAAAGTGATGTTTATAATGATGTGCCGGAAGTGGATAAAACATGTGAGGGTGTAATGAAGATAGATATAAAGAATAGTTATAAAGAGTGGGTAGAAATCAAAAAACTGGTTTTTAGAGCATTTGACATGAAGATATTTTATAATGGATATGCCTATATGCACTCTCAAGTGGATATACTCAAAAAATTAATGGGAGAAACGAGCTTTATAAAAAGAAAGCCCAAGGGAATGAATGAGTCAATAGACATATATTTGGCAAAAGGAATAAAAAGATTTGAAAAGAAATTTGTAATGGAGTGGGGATTTAAATGAATCTAACAGATGTAAAAAATATGTTTAAATACAACATTCCGGGAACATCCATTCCCATCTATAAATTCCTCATTTTCATAATAGTGATTTTCGTTAGCATAATTATTGCTCAAATTGTTAAAATAAATATAAGGAGAACATTCAAGGAAAAGGTTCCAAAAACTACCTTAAATTTAATGGAGAAAATTTCATATTATGGAATTTTAATCATTGGCTTTTTAGCAGCTTTGGGAAATCTTGGCTTCCAATTATCTGGTTTGCTTGTTGCTGGAGGAATAGTTGGTATAGTTATAGGATTTGCCAGCCAGACTGTAGTATCGAATTTGATAAGTGGGCTATTTTTGCTTGTAGAGAAGCCTATTAAGATTGGAGATGGTGTAAGCATAGGGGATGTTAGCGGTGTAGTAAAAGATATAAGAGTTTTATCTACAACAATAAGAACATGGGATGGGATATATGTCAGGATTCCGAATGAAAAAGTTTTTACTTCCAATATACAAAATTTTGTTGCCCATGCTGCGCGAAGATTTGAATACAAAATAGGAATAAGATATAAAGATGATGCAGAAAAAGCTATCGAAATAATTAAAAATTTACTGGAGGAACATCCATTGATTTTAAAAGAGCCCGCCCCCCAGATTTTTGTTGCGGAGTTAGGAGATAGTAGCGTTAATCTTGCTGTAAGAATTTGGGCTCCCTCTCAACACTGGTTTTCTGTAAGGACAGAGATGCTATGGAAAATAAAAGTTGCTCTGGAAAAAGAAGGAATACAAATACCATTCCCACAGCGTGTCATTTGGATGGCCGGGAAAACAGAGAGTTAATTAAATATCAATAATCTTATAAATATGAAACGAATTGCAAATTTGATGGCAATAATGTTGGTTATTGAAGATGAAGAGCCCATTCAGGAGCTTATAAAAGAATATTTGACTCCGCTCAAAGTCGAGATTCATCAGGCTTATAGTGGAGAAGAAGGTGTGGAAAAATATAAGGAGCTAATGGAAAAAGGAAAAAGGCCGGATTTAGTTATTATGGATTTAAAATTGCCAGGAATAGATGGTGTGGAAGCAACAAAAAGAATTTTAAAAATTGATCCCAATGCAAAGGTATATGGCTTCACCGCTTACTTTGGAACAAGCTGGGCAAAAGAATTGGAAAAAGCAGGAGCAAAAGGAGTTATTGCCCGCCCAGTGGGCTTTGATGGATTTAGAGATATTGTAAAAGAATTGTTAAAATCTAGCGACTAAACCAAAGTTCCTCCGGTATTTCTTTATATACTTCTGCAGCATCCTTTTCTTTCTTTTCTTCCATCTTCTTCTTCTCTTCTTCCTTGTATTTCAAAATAGTTTCCTTGTTAAGCACCCAGTAATGGGTGCGCCAGCTTCTTCCATCATATATTGTCGTTTCCTCTCTTTCTGTAAGTAACATGCCCTCTTCTTCCAATATGTAAAAGAGCTGTCTGTCCTCGGGCTCAAGAATATTATCTATTATTCTATCTTCAAATCCAAATAAATCTAAAACAAAGTTTGCATCCTTCATTGCAGATTCCATATCAATATCTACTCTTGAAGCAATTGCCAGCGCTAAATCTTCCAGCGTTATAATCATGATTATTATTTTGTATCCCCGTATATATAAACTTTTTGATAATGATGCTGGGGACTGTCAAGAAATTCTCACCTCCAGATTGTAAATGACTACAAATGCAGTTAGCCATCTTTCAACGCTTTCCTTTGAGGCATT
>CAZBXJ010000122.1:0-3813 GCA_964495775.1 uncultured Thermoplasmatales archaeon
TTCAAAATAATATTGAAAGGATATATTAAAGGCAAGGTATTCTTTTCTTTAATTGATTATAAGCAGAAGGTGGAGGCAAGTTACCAATATATTTAAAACTGTATAGCTGATAACTTTTTCATGGCAATAAAATATGAAGACCTGCCTCCTCAGGTACAAAATCAGATAAAGCAAATGCAACAATTACAGCAACAATATGAAATAATAGCACAGCAAAGATTGCAGATTGAAGCAAGATTAAAGGAAACTGAGACAGCAATAGAAGAGCTGAGCAAGCTGGGTGGGGAAGAATCTGTTTATAAAGCTGTGGGAAATTTAATAATAAAGGCAAATAAAGATAAGTTGTTAAAAGAATTACAGGAAGATAAAGAGAGTTTGGAAATTAGAAAAAAGAGTTTGGAAAGTCAGGAAAGCAGATTGAAAGAAAAAATAGAGGAGCTACAAAATAAAATACAAGAGGCATTACAAGGCAAAGGTTGATTATTCTATAACTATGGAAGCATATCCCACGCAGTATGTGCCTGGCTCCACATCATAGGAAGTTGCATATTTTAACAACCTTGCTTTTTTAGCCTTTCCTTTTAATGCTTCAAGCATTGCTGCAATGGCACCATATCCACACATTGTTATATTGTATTTCTCCACTTTTTCAATGAGTCCTTTCGCATTTAAATTTAATATCTCTTCTATTGCCATCATATCTTTCTTTTCTACATTTTCTTTTATATCTTCCCTTGTTGGGAATTTGGAAAAGCTAACATGAGAGAAGTCACTGCTAGCAATAAAAACAGCATCTTCATTTTCCGCCAGTATTTCGCCAACTTCTTTTACTGTTTCATAGTCTTGGTAGCCAAAACATATAGGGATTATTGTAAAATCTTCTTTTAAAAATTGCAAAAATGGGAGCTGAACCTCCAAACTATGCTCGTACATATGTGCAATTTCATCATCTTGAATGATGCCCTTGCAGTACTTTTTGGCATCCCTATCTATTTTAACTCTGCCCAGAGGAGTTTCCCATTCTCCTTCGGTCATAATTGCAACCGGCGCACCATACCCATGATGATTTGGTCCAAGAATTATGAATTTATCTGGAAAATCATCAGCCAGCTCATAGTAAGCGTAGGCAGCAACATATCCTGAGTATATATAACCAGCATGCGGAACAACTATTCCTTTTATATATCCTTTTCTTCCCTCAACTACAGGAACTTCTCCAGGGCCCTTTAAAAAACACTCTCTTATTTCCTCAAGTAAAGCTTCCTTTTTTCCTTCATAAAAATGCCCTGCAACAGCTGGCTTTCGAAGCATAAAGATATATCAAAATTGAATAAAAATATATTTGCAAAAAGATTAACAATCATGAAAGGTAAGGTAACATACATAAAAGATCTGTGTTTTTTAGGAGAGGTAGAAAATCATTCCATCATATTAAATGAAGGAAAAAATTCTTTATCCCCAATGCAGGCTTTATTGCTTTCCTTAGCAGCATGCACAGCAATGGATGTCGTTGTAATATTGAAAAAGAAGAGGCAAAATCTGGAAAAATTTGAAATAGAAATAGAGGGAAAAAGAAGAGACAGCTACCCTAAAATTTTTGAAGAAATTAAAATAAATTATATTTTTAAAGGAAATTTAGAAGAAAAAGCATGCAAGGAAGCCATTGAGCTTTCCATGCAAAAATATTGTTCTATTGCAAATATGCTGAAAGATAAGGTAAAAATAGAATATGATTTTAAGATATTATGAATTCTTCCAAATTTTTTAATGCCTCTTTCATTTCTTTTTGCCAGCCTTCAATACATTCCTCCAACCATTTCTTTAATTTATCTGGAGGAACTGCTTTGTATATGAAGTAGTATCCTCCTCCATTTTTTATTATCCTCTTTTCCCTCCTTACAATCTTACACTTTACCAACTTATTCAATATACGTTGCACAGTGCTTCTATCTTTCCCAACAATTTTGCAAATTTCATCCACTCTTTTGCTTCCTTTCAGAAGGATTTTATATATCTCTATTTCTCTTTTTCCTGCATTGAATAAGCATTTGAATACATTTTCGCAATCCACAAATGTAAATAAAAAGGCATATAAAACGGTTGTGCAAAAATTATGCAAAAACGTTTTATATAACTAAATTTATAACACCATGGACGAGGTGGAAAAATTGAAGCAAAAAATGTTAAGAAAAATGTTAATGGGTATGCAAAAGAAGGATGAAATGCCATCCAAGCCTATAAAAGCAACAGATGAAAATTTTGATGAAATAATTTCGAAATATGATGCAGTAGTAGTTGATTTCTGGGCGCCATGGTGCGGACCCTGTCGCCTTATAGCGCCTGTTATAGAAAAGCTGGCTAAGGAAATGAAAGGGAAAGTGGTTTTTGCAAAATTGAATGTAGATGAAAATCCGAAAATGGCAATGAAATATAGAGTGATGAGTATTCCGACTCTCATCCTGTTTAAGAATGGAAAGATAATGGATAGGCTTGTTGGGGCTTTGCCTGAAGATATGCTGAGAGATTGGGTGGAGAGGTATATATGAAGAAGGGTTTGGCTTTAATTTTAATTCTTATTTTGCCATTAACTGGATGCATTGAAGAAAAAGAGGTTAAAGTTTCGAGTCAAGGGGAATGGGAAGATTATGAGGAGGTTAAAGGAAAGTTGAATGAAAGTTACGCAATTCTATATTTTTATTCAAATGAGCGGTGTTCTGCATGTGAAAAACTTGAAGAAAATGTTTTTTCTTCGAATGATTTTATGGAAAAGGCAAAAGATTTTTTGCTCATAAAAGTGGATGTTGATTCTTCCGAAGGAGGGCAGTTGGCTTATAAATATGGCATACAATATATTCCATATTTGCCTACTGTAATATTCCTTTCAAACGGAACAGAATTGTTCAGGATTGTTGGAATGGCAACATTGGATGAATTTATTCAAAAAATGGATGATGCATTAAAGGGAAAAATGGGAGATGATTTTCCATTTGTATTGTTGGATGGAACAGTAAAGCATTTAAGCGATTATAGAGGAAAGCCAGTAATTGTTGATTTTATGGCAACGTGGTGTCAGCCATGCCATATGCAGATGGAAGAGCTCAGCAAGGTTAAGGAACATTTTGGCAATGACATTCACATAATTTCCTTGGACATATATGAAGGAGATGATGCTGATAAAATAAAAAATACTTTTGGAGAGTATATCAATAAATGGAGTTTTGGCATAGATGAATATAAAGTTGCGTCAAAATATGTGCTCGAAGGAGGTATTCCAACACTTGCCATATTTGATAGCCATGGAAGATGGAAATATGTTAAAACAGGATATACAAGCAGTCAAACCTTAATTGATGTTATAAATGCAATAGAATAAATTAGAATGAATTAACTGTTATTCCAAGACAAATAAGGAAAAACATTCTGTTTATTTAAATTAAAAACTCGCTATAGCAACATCTTTTTCATTAATTTTTTAATTTTTAATATTTCTCATTTTTCATTTTTCCAGTATGTTGAATAAATGAATTTTTGACATTGACTATTATCACATGAGAGAATATGCCATAACAACTATAGTAAAAATTCCTTTTATGCATGTAAAGTAAACACAGATCGGTAACATTTCTTAAACCAATTTCCCATTCCTTATAGGAGGGGAATGGGAAATGTCACATGTTACTCCAGAAATGAGGAGGATCATGGTTATGGCAAAGAAAGCAGGAAAGAAAACAAAAGAAATTGCTGAATTTCTTGGAGTAAGCAGGAAAACTGTATGGAAATGGAATAAAAGAGCACATCATCCAGGGAAAGAAA
>CAZBXJ010000123.1:0-3784 GCA_964495775.1 uncultured Thermoplasmatales archaeon
TGTTTGCAGAGGCAAATCCTATTCCGGAGATATGGCCATGGGAAGCTAAGGAAGCGGGAGTGAGAATATTTGGAACAGGAAGAAGTGATTTTCCAAATCAAGTTAATAATAGCTTGGGCTTTCCCGGCATATTCCGCGGAACCTTAGATGTGAGGGCAAAGACAATAACAGATGAAATGCATATTGCAGCTGCATACGCCATAGCGGAGGTGGCGGAGAAGAAAGGACTAAGGGAAGATTATATTGTGCCAACGATGGATGACTGGGAGGTATTTCCTCATGAGGCGACGGCTGTTGCAATGAAAGCAATAGAGCAGGGAATTGCAAGAAGAAAGCTGAGCAGGCAGGAAATATATGAAATGGCTGAAGAAGCAATAAAGTTGGCGAGGGAACAAACACAGCTTTTAATGAAGCATGGCCTTATTAAAATGCCATGATAGAGGATGCCATCGAAAATAAAAATGGGTCTTGCATAATTCACATAAAAGTCAAGATCGGTAAAAGAAGACAATTTCCAGCCGGTTATAACGAATGGAGAAAAAGGATAGAACTGGAAATAGATACAGAGCCTATAAAAGGTAAAGCAAACAGGGAGATATTGGAATTTCTATCAAAGTTCTTTGATGTAAGTAAAGAAGACATAAGTATAGTATATGGAGAAAAAAGCAGGGAGAAAGGAATATTAATAAAAAGAGAGAAAGAATATGTCCTCTCAAAATTGAAATGAAAATAGTGTTGCAGAATTTGTTATTTCGAAATGCTGAACTAAAAGAAAAATTAAAAATGAAACAGATATATCATCATGGCAAAAATATTTATAACAAGGAGATTGCCTGAAGAAGGGCTAAGATTGTTAAAAGAACATGAACTGGAAATTTATGAAGGTGATGCTCCTCCAAGCAAGGAAGAAATTATTGAAGGAGTTAAAGATAAAGATGCTTTGATTTGTCTGCTTACTGATAAAATAGATGCAGAAGTCATGGATTCTGCACCCAATTTGAAAATTATAGCAAATTATGCAGTTGGAATAGATAATATAGATGTGGAAGAGGCAACAAAAAGAGGAATTTTAGTTACTAACACGCCCGGTGTATTGACTGAGACTGTAGCGGATTTAGCTTGGGCATTGCTTATGGCTATTGCAAGAAGAATTGTTGAAGGAGATAAGTTTATGAGGGAAGGAAAATTCAAAGGATGGGCTCCTCTACTTATGCTCGGGAGCGATGTATATGGAAAGACAATTGGCATAATAGGGGCTGGAAGAATAGGGAGTGCTGTTGCAAGGCGTGCCAAAGGCTTCAACATGAGAATTTTATATTACAGCAGGAAAAGAAATGAAAAGCTTGAAGAAGAGTGTAATGCAAAATATGTTGATTTGGAAACTTTGCTGAAAGAAGCAGATTTTGTATCATTACATACTCCATTAACTGAAGAAACATATCATATGATAGGAGAAAAGGAGCTGAAAATGATGAAGCCAACTGCCTATCTAATCAATACAGCAAGGGGAAAATGTGTAGATGAGGATGCACTGGTTAAAGCTTTAAAGGAGGGATGGATAAAAGGAGCTGCGCTGGATGTTTTCGAAAATGAGCCAGCTATACATCCTGAGTTGAAGAAGCTTGATAATGTTGTTTTAACCCCTCACATTGGCTCCGCTTCATATGAAACAAGGAGCAAAATGGCTGTGATGGTAGCTAAAAACGTAATAGCAGCTTTAGAAGGGAAATTACCGCCAAATTGTGTTAATCCTGAAGCATATGGAAAAAGTGAAAGAAATAAATAGGGAAAGATAATTATATTCAAATGCCTGAAGAATTATTTCTTAATCCAAATGAACCTAATCCAAATTTTATGGTTTATAAGGAAGAGGCTAGAAAAGTAATTTTAAAGGCTCTTGGTGGAAAAAGTGAGTGTTTTTGGGTTCTTGGCAAGACAGGTATAGGTAAAACAACTTTTCTTTTATGGATTAATGAGTTTGCTCCATTGTACAGAGTACATCCAATTTATTTTCATGGTGGAGAAAATTTGAATTTCGAAGAATTTAAGGAAAGAATATTAAAGGAAACAAGAGCTTCCTTTTTTTCTAGGGTTTTCAGAAAAAGAAAATATATAGAAAAACCAGTATTGATTATGATAGATGAAGTTGAGCACGTAAAGGATGAAAACATATTCAAATATGTTATAAGCTTATTAGATGATGAAGAATTAAACGTATCTGTAGTTTTAGCATCTGTTGATATAGTTGAAGATGTTAAAAAATTCTTTAAGGGAAGAGACATAGAAAAAATTTATCTGGAAATGCCTTCTGTAGATGTATTAATGGACATGATTAGAAAAAGAATAGAGGCCGGGGGAGGTGAAGATTTTCAACCTTTTGGAAAGCAATTAGTTAAAGATATTATTGAATCATCTACAACAATAAGAGAGGTTTTGGTTAAATTGCAGGAGGCACTATAATGAGGAAGAAAAAGATACTTGTGGCAGATGATGAGCCGGAGATAGTAGATATAGTTAAAAGAATGCTTGAAGATGAATATGAGGTTATCACTGCTTATGATGGAAAGGAGGCTTTGGAAAAGGCGAAAAAAGAAAAACCAGATTTAATCCTGCTTGACATACTCATGCCCAAATTAGACGGCTGGGAAACCCTCAAAAAACTTAAGGAAGATGAAGAACTTAAAAACATTCCTGTCTCAATGCTTACTGCTCTTCCATTAACTCCAGAGGATGCAAAGGAAAAGCCAATCGATAAAATAGAAAATTATATTGTTAAGCCATTTACAAAAGAGACTTTGCTGAAAAAAATAAAAGATGTTTTCGAAAGAGAGGAGGAGGCGAAGAAAACTTATGAAGAATTGAAGAAGGAGGTAGGAGAGGAATTAGCTGAGGAATATATGAAGCTTGTGAGGACAATAAATAGGCATAGAAGATTGATAGGAGTAATAATAGATTCAGCAACTGAAGAGTATAAACAGTCCATCAAAAATCTCATATTGAGCCAAAAAAGATTAATAGAAGCAATGAAGAAAAGAGCAGAAGAAATAGAGAAACTATTAAAAGAAAAGAAAAAGAAAGGCAAATAGTAAATCACCAACTATAAATGAAATAATAAAGCCAATTAAAATAAAAACGAGGAAAGGAAATTTTGGTGTTACCCAAATTTCTTTATCGCCAACTTTATCAAAATCAAAATTTTTTACAGGCGTTATTTTTTTCTTTCCATTCGCTTCCATGCTCCATACAAATTTATTTTTTGCATCATTTGCTCTCATTTTATAGCCAAAAAAACAATAGGGAAATTCAATATTTTTCTGGTATAAATTATAAAAAAAGAAAATTAGGGGAAGGGGAAGAAATAGCAAAAGAGAATTTAGTAAAACGGTAAATGGGAAAATAAAAATGGGGGATGAAAACAGAGGAAATTGATAAAATTTTGGTGGAAGAGGATTGAGAAGTGTAATTGCCCATATTGCTTTTACATCTGCCCCTCCGAATTCAAAAAAATATAGGAGAAGAGCAAATGGAATGGAAAATGAAATTGATATTGCCATTTTAATTAAATCATAGTTGCTAAAAAAGAGTAAAAGGGCGCCGATGCCCCCCATTATCAACCATAGTTTGTCATCTGCCTCCCTTCGTTTTATATCTGTGTATGAAGCTATAGAAAGGATGACTACGCCTATGACAAATTTTATTGCATCTAACTGCATCTCCTTCTGTATAGCAAGATTAATGCTACAGCAATAATTAGCAATGGCAGAGTAAATGATGGTGTGCTACC
>CAZBXJ010000124.1:0-3776 GCA_964495775.1 uncultured Thermoplasmatales archaeon
TCAATGGGTGGGGTGCATATTTTTATCGAAAAATTTAGTTAAGTTAACAGCACCATCCTGCAAGCGAAAAGTTTATATATTAGAAAGTCTTTATTGCAAAAAATTTAAAAATTTTGGGGATGAAAATGGTGAGAAAAAAGGTAGATGTTGAGGAGATTGAAAAGTGTCCAGAATGTGGCTCTACCCATTTAACACAAGATTATGAAAGAGGAGAGTTAGTTTGTCAAGATTGTGGACTTGTTATAGATGATGCATATATAGACCAAGGCCCAGAATGGAGAGCATTTGATCCAGAGCAGAGAGAAAAGAGGGCAAGAACGGGCGCCCCTCTGGATTATACGGCAGCTGACAAAGGACTCAGCACAGTGATAGGATGGAAAAATAAGGACAGCTACGGCAAATCAATTCCAACAAGGAACAGAGCACAGTTGTATAGGCTAAGAAAATGGCAGCGCAGAATAAGAGTAGGCGGAGCATCTGAAAGAAATCTTGCTTCTGCATTGTCAGAACTTGATAGAATTGCATCTGATATGGGATTGCCAAGAAATGTCAGAGAAGCTGCAGCAATGGTTTATAGGAGAGCTGTAGAAAAGAATTTGATTAGGGGAAGAAGCATAGAGGGTGTTACAGCAGCAGCTGTCTATGCAGCATGCCGTCAGTGTGGAGTGCCCCGCACTTTAGATGAGGTGGCAGCTTCTTCAAAAGTTGATAGAAAAGAAATTGGAAGAACTTATAGATTTTTGGCAAGAGAGCTTGGATTAAAATTGATGCCTACCTCCCCGCAGGATTACGTTGAGCGTTTCTGTAGCGAGCTGGGGTTGAGTGAGGATACAAAAACAAAAGCTTTGGAAATTCTAAGGCAGGCTGAGGAAAAAGAGCTTACTTCTGGAAGAGGACCAACTGGAGTTGCTGCAGCAGCAATCTATATAGCTTCAATATTGTGCGGAGAGAGAAGAACGCAGAGAGAAGTTGCAGATGTTGCAGGAGTAACAGAAGTTACAATAAGGAATAGGTATAAAGAGTTGGCTGAAGAGCTAGACTTAGATGTTGTGCTGTAATGACAAGATGGTATGCTGAAAGGAAAAAAGATTATTACTACAAGGAAGCAAAAAAACAGGGATATAGGGCGAGATCAGCGTTCAAATTAATTCAAATTCAGGAGAGATACAGAATTTTCAGAAAAGGCGATGTAGTTATTGATTTAGGCGCATCTCCAGGAGGATGGAGTCAAATAGCTATAAAATATGCTAGCCTTGTTATTGCTGTAGACTTGCAACCAATGAAACCATTGGAGAAAGTTGTTTTCATAAAAGGAGATATAACAAAGGAGGAAACAATAGAAGAAATAAGGAAACATACAGATTATGCAGATGTTGTTATAAGCGATGCCTCTCCCCACATCACAGGAAATTATTCTCTTGATCAGGCAAGGAGCATATGGCTTTGCTACAATGCTTTAAAAATTGCGAAAGAATTTTTAAAGGAAGGAGGAAACTTTGTCTGCAAAGCATTTGAAGGAGAAGATTACCCAGAATTTTTGAAAGAAGTAAGGAAGAATTTCAGAATGGTTAAGGCGCATTCTCCAAAAGCAAGCAGAAAACAAAGCTCAGAGATATATGTTATAGCAAAGGGATTCAAAGGGAAAAAATAACTAAACTTTCCCAAAATGTTTTGAAAATCTTTTTTCTACTTTTTCCCAGCTTGGATAGTTTTGTGCTCCTATTTTCTCAACTATGAATGATGCAACAACTGAACCAAATTTACAGCATGTTTCAATATCATAACCCTTTGAAAATGCCACCCAAAATCCTGCCTTGTAGGCATCGCCAGCTCCTGTGGTATCAACAACTTTTGCTGGTATTGCCTTTATTTTTAATTTTTTGTTATATATCATGCTTCCTTTTTTCCCGAGAGTAACTATTACTTCTTTGTTTTTTATACCAACCTTCTTTTCCATTTCCTTTAACTCTATTTCATTGCAGAAAATTATATCTGCCTTTTCCACCATATAAGCCAAGCTTCCTTTATCAAACTTTTTTAAATCTTGCCCGGGCTCAAAGGCAAAAAACTCTGTTTTTTCTGCCATTTCTAAAGCAAGTTTTGGATGGCATGGAGCAATATGCAAAAAATTGCTTTTTATTGCCTTCATTTTTTCCATTTCTTCTGATGCTCCCCAATAAAAATACATTACTTGCTTTCCATTGGCATTAAAAATATAGGCTCTTGCTGTTGGCTTCTTGCTTCTGTATAAATCAAGTTCGACACCAATCTTTTTCAGATAATTTTCATATCTTTTGAAATCTCTTCCAGCAACGCTATAAAGCTTGCTTTTTCCGCCCAACTTTTTAATTCCAACTGCAATATTTGCTGCACCACCACCATAACATTTCTTCCATTCTGTTATATAAGAAGATTGATTCAGCTTTGCATGCCTTTCCACCATAAATATGTAATCATATGCTACATGTCCTACTACAGTTACTTTCATCCTAAGTTTATAGCAAATAATGTTATCTCGTCTTCAGCATCACCATATTCTCCATATCCAATAACTTTTATTGTCCGCCTACCAAAAGCAAATTCATCCCACACCAATTCATATGGTGCCTCCTCATCCACAGCTTTCAGCTCATTATTAACATAAAATTCCACCCTATCCACATTTTGAGCTGCCACCTTTATAGTTATCTTTCCCATGGTTATTGTTCTTCCAAACAGGGTTTTAATCCAAGGTTTATCATTAATGTAGAAATACCCTTCTGCTGGGCTTTCAATATAAATAACTGGTAGCTGTCCCTCGCCATATCCTCCTATTCTAAGCGTTGGATCTCCAAATAAAATAAGTTCTTCAACAGTTTTATAATCTGCTGAGCCCATATTAAATCGAAATGTATTTATATATCCATTTAAGCAGGCTGTCCATATATCTCCAACAACTTCTTCTCCCTGCTTATAATAATAAAAGAATTTCACCTCCATCCATCCCAAAACGCCAGCCGCCGGATTTCCTGGTATTCCATATCCTATACCTGATGCTGCCAATGATGCAATTCCTCCTCCATTTGTTTTTTCAATAAATTTCCATGCAAAACAATCTCCTTCATCAAATCTTCCGCATGAGCACGCATCAAGAAAGATTACCGGCAACATATTTCCATTTGAAAGCCCCAATATATCAAACATTGTGAATCCAATCCATTGGCTACCATCCAATGGAGGATGTGTAGCCCAAGATGCTTTATTTCCATGTCCAGAAAAGTCTACAAAGCCGACCCCCCCATTAATTTTAGCTTTTATATTTGCTGCAGATAAATTGCCAAGAGAAGTCCATAGCTTTATTCCATTAAAATCTTGCATTATATTCAAAACTATTTGATTTAAATATTCTCCTTCATAGACTCCTGATGAATCTCCATCATCTGGAGTGAATGTATCTCCTCCACATGTCAAAATTCTCTTAAACCAGCTTGAATTGTATGTAGTTAGCTCATAGTTTATTATTTTGTTTATTACATTTTCCAATTCTGCTTCATTACTGCAAGCCAGCCTTCCTAAAGCAACATCCGGATACAAATCTACTTTATCAGTATATCCATGATATCTGTATTCTCCAAACCTATCGTTATTATTTGTATCCCATGAAGAAAAGCTCCCATTTGCAAAATAAATGTCAGCATAATACAAATCACTTGGAAATGAAGTTTCGTAATTTCCAGAAGGAATGTAAGTGTAGCGAGGCGGTATTAAATCTGCATCTCCAACAAGTAAAACATATT
>CAZBXJ010000125.1:0-3728 GCA_964495775.1 uncultured Thermoplasmatales archaeon
TATATGGGAATGAAGTGAAAGTTAGAAAAGCATATTCCATGCTGAAGGAAAATGGTTTCAATGTGCATATTTATGGATTTTCAAATTCTAGCATTACCTATTCATTAGGATGTATTACTGAGATTAAAGATGAGCCGAATGAAATTAATGAAATTTACTCTTACCCTCCTTTTTGGGATTGGAGAAATGCAGAATATAATGGAATTGTTGGCAACTGGATGACAAGTGTGAAAAGCCAAGGGAATTGTGGAAGTTGCTGGGATTTTGCAGCGATGGGGGCGTTGGAGGCAATAATAAACATAAGAGAAGGTTATCCAGATATAGATATTGATTTATCTGAACAATATTTGCTATCTTGTCCTCCAGATAGTGGAGGTTGTCAAGGATGGAATGCATATTATGCGTATAAGTACATATATGAGCACGGAGGCGCACTGCCAGAAGATTGTTTTCCTTATGCTGCCAATGATGAAATACCTTGCGATGAAAAATGTGAGGATTGGAGGGAGAAGTTAATTCCAATTAAAAGTTATGGATGGTATCGCAATCCTGGTAGAGACGCAATAAAAAGCATGGTTTATAATCATGGACCAGTTGTTGCATCAATGGAAGTTTATGAAGACTTTTTTAATTATGGGGGAGGAATTTATAGGCATAAGTATGGCAGTTATGTGGGGGGACATCAAGTTGTTATAGTTGGATATAATGATAATCAGCAATGCTGGATATGTAAAAATAGCTGGGGAAAATATTGGGGGGAAGACGGTTATTTTAGAATAGCGTATGGAGAATGCGGAATTGAAAGTTCCATTGTATATGTTGATTACAATCCTAATACAGTAAATTGGCCTCCTATTGCTAGAATTGATGGAATTTATTATGGAGATATAAATGAGGAAATACAATTTACAAGTTATTGCATTGACCCAGATGGAGATATTCTAAATTATGAATGGGACTTTGGAGATGGAGTAAAAAGCAATGAGCAAAATCCAAAACATGCTTACAAGGAAAGAGGGATTTATAAAATTAAACTTACAGTTAGAGATCCAGAAGGGAAAATAGCAACAGATGAAACTGTGGTATTTGTAGATTTCTGGGAGAAAGAGGATACTTGGAAATATGTTGGGAGAATAAGAGGTCAAACAGATATATTTTTCCCATTATATGTAAATGGCGATATTTACAATTTGGTATTGCAAGTAACAACTGATGAAAAGGATTATTACATATTGAGTTTTTATGGATACGGAAGATTGGTGGTTAATACATATGTTGAGATAAAAAACTATAATTTCTCCCTAACAGGAAAAATAAAGAATAATTTATTCTGGGGAGAGATATACCTCAATAAAAGTGGATTTGGAATAGAGAAAATAATTTTTAATACTAGAGCTGGTTTAAGAGCGATCATAAAACCACCTTTTATATGGATTCCTTTACCAGTAAAATTGATGTTAAATGCCGATTTTGAAGACCCATATACTCTTTTAACAAAATATATCGAAGTTGGCGCTCAATGGGAAACTTCATCAACAAATGCATCTGTTGAGCCAAATCTCATTTTGTTTTTTATATTTCCTCTTAAATATAAATTAAAAATACCGATACTTAGCATTTATTTTGATTGTGTTGGCAAGGAAACTATAACTGTTCCTGCAGGTAGTTTTGATGCATTTAAAATTATAACACTTGCTGAGTTACTAAATTTATATTATGCTCCTGAGGCATACAACATTATAAAAATAGATACCACACCTGAAAGTAGTATTTATTTTGATTTGCAACTTAAATCCATGGATAAAATGATAACGCATTAGTTTTTCTTTGCCATTTCTTCTTTACCAAGCTCAAAAGCTTTTACATTCATTTCCACATACTTTTCTGGAATTGTTTCTTTTATTGTCCCCAATATACTTTCTTCTTTAATTGGCAGGATTTTTAAAGCTGTCATAGCACCAAGCATTACAACATTTTTTGTTAATATGCTTCCAGCTTTCCTTGCCAAATCATCTGCATTTATTTTAATGAGTTTGCAATGCATTGCAATTCTATCAAAAATTTCTTCAAGCTCTGGATATTTTCCAATGCCCAATGAAACTAAAGGCGGAATGATAGGATTTACATCTGTAAGAACTATTCCTTCTTTTTTAACTTTCGGCAAATTTCTTAAAGCTTCCAAGGGCTCAAAAGATATGATGGCATCTGCTGTTCCATTGGCAACTATAGGCGAATAAACATCTCCTATCCTTACAGTGCATTCAACATTGCCTCCGCGCTGAGCCATTCCATGCAATTCTGACATTACAACATTATAGCCATCTTTCAAGGCTGATTTAGCTACAATATTTGCTGCTGTTATAACTCCTTGTCCCCCAACGCCTGCTATAACAATACTTTTCTTCATTCTACCACCTCTATTGCATTAAATGGGCAGACTTGCGGACAAACTCCACATCCTGTGCAGAGAGCGGGATTTATTTTAACTTCTTCACCATCCATATAAAAAGCTGGGCAGGCAAATTTTGTTATGCAAACTTTGCATTTCTTACATTTTTCTTGATTTATTTGATAAATCTTCCTCTCTTTCTTTAATTTTCTTTCCAATAAAATGCATGGTGCTTTTGATATAACAACAGATAAGCCATCGTATTCTAAAGCCCTTTTTATTGCCTCTTTTGCCTCCTTCAAATTTCTTGGATCAATTACTTCAACATACTTTACTCCAATTCCTTTAACAACCTTTTCCATATCTATTGGAATAGCTTCGTTTCCCATTCCATCTATCTTGTTTCCTGGATGTGGCTGATGTCCTGTCATGGCTGTAGTAGAATTATCCAGTATAACAACAACAAAGTTATGGTTATGATGAACAGCATTTATTAAAGCAGGCAAGCCAGCATGGTAAAAGGTTGAATCACCAATAAAGGAAATCACCTTTTGCTTTGTTGCATGGGAGAAACCGCAACCAGTACCAATACTTGAGCCCATGCAAAGCAGAAAATCTGCTGTTTCATAAGGAGGAAGCAAACCCAATGTATAGCACCCAATATCTGTTGGATAAATTGTATCTTTTGGTGCTACCTGCTTTACTGCATAATAAGTAGCTCTATGAGGACATCCAGGACAGAGAACGGGAGGGCGAGGAGTAGCATTAACTTCAACATTTTCCATTTTCCATTCTTTTCCAAAGAATTTTGCAAGCGCAGAATATACAATATCTGGACTGTATTCGTAATATCTTTTTAAGGCATCATATCCTTTGCCAAATATTTTCACATCTATTTTCTTTTCCTTTGCAATAACTTTTATTCCTTCTTCCAGGAATGGTTCAAGTTCTTCAATAACAATAACTTTCTTGCAACTCTTTAAGAAATCTGCAATTTTTTCATCTGGCAGTGGATAGCTCATTCCTATCTTAAAAATCTTGCATTCTATGCCCAAATCATCTACAGCTTCCTTTACAAAATTATATGAAACTCCAGAAGTTATTATTCCATATTCTCCATCTCCTTCCACAAAATTTAGCTCGCTTTCATTAGAAATTTTTCTTGCCTTTTCAATTTTTTCAAGCAGTACCGGATGCAATTTTCTTGCCACATCTGGAACAGTAACAGCCAATCCTCCTTTCTCAAATTTCCCTATCTTCTTTTTCATATTAAGCTTCTTTAATTCAACAACTCCTCTTGCATGAGCAACTCTTGTTGTTATCCTCAATATTACAGGAA
>CAZBXJ010000126.1:0-3677 GCA_964495775.1 uncultured Thermoplasmatales archaeon
CCCCTGCTGGGATACTGCCAGAAAATATAAGAATTATGGTTTATGCCACAAAGCAGATTTTTTTGAATATTGCCTTCTTAATTTCACAAATGAATCATAATCTATATTTAAGATTAATGAATAGAAAATCATGAGGCGATTTGCTTTTGCCATGTTATGCTTTTTAATAATCCTAGCTGGATGTATTGAAAAGAAGGCAATAAAAGAAACTAAGAAATATGATACACCAAAGTATGCATTTGCAAATTTTTATTCAAAAGAAAATTTAACGTTTGTAGCCAATTCCCCTCAATATTCTTTGCCTTTAAATATTTCAGAAATATCAAATAAAGAAATTTTGGATTATTTTAATTTAACACAAGAACAGTTAGAAGCATTGAAGGAAAATGGATTTGTTGTTTTGCCATATAAAAATTTTGAAGATATTGCTAACTTTTATAAAATGCTTAGAAATTCCGGAATTCCATTATTTATAACATCCGATGCCATCCTTCATTTATATCATGTGCAATTTAACTTCCTGCTCAAAAACATTGAAGAAAGAGAATTTTATGAAGATTTAATAAATTTGAGTAAAGCTTTATTTGAGAAAGCAAAAGAAGACTATAGGCAGTATGAAGGTTTGCTTAATGAAGCTTCAAGAAGAAATGTTGCATTTTTTTCTGTTGCTTTAAAACTTTTGGGCATTGATGTGGAAATACCATTATATGTAAAAGAAGAGGTAGAAAAAGAGGTGGCGAACATTGAAAATAGAACATATGCAAAAAGTAGCATTTTTAATTATGAAGAGGATTATTCTCAATATAAACCAAGAGGGCATTATACTCAGTCTGAAAAGCTAAAAAAATATTTTATGGCAATGATGTGGTATGGAAGAATGGCATTTTTGCTTAAAGGAGGGAATGATGCATTAATTTCGGAGGAAGATGCAAATATTGCAACACTGCAAGCTGCGCTCATTTCTCTGGAGTTAAAGGAAGTAGAAATAGACGGCGTTAATGCTTTTGATTTATGGCAGAAAATATATGCAATAACATCATTTTTTGTTGGTATAGCAGATGATTTAACTCCATATGAATATGCAAAATGTTTTGTAGACGTTTTTGGAAATTCCTCAATAGATATTTTGCTGAATGAAGAAAATATGGTTAGATTTAAAGCAGAATTGGCACAGCAGAGAAGTCCAAAAATTTATGGAGGCACTGGCAATGTTGCAATTCCTCCACCAATAACAAAGGAAAAGTTGTATGAAGTGCTGGATGAAACAAAAGGAATGCGTTTTATGGGGCAAAGGTATGTGCCAGATTCATATATTTTCCAGCAGCTTGTCTTTCCTGCTGTTGGTGCATATATGGGAAATAACACGCCATTTACAATGGAAAATACAATGCTTGGAATGCTAAGATGTTTTCCAAGGGGTTTAGATATTTTTGCTGTTTTTGGTTCAAGCAAAGCATATGAAATTTTGAAAGAAGAGGGAGATACAGATTATGTTAATTATAGCCAGCAATTAAAAAAGCTGAGAGAGGAGTTCAGCAATTTAAGCATTGAGGATTGGAACCGCAATCTATACTGGAGCTGGCTTTTTGCTTTAAAATCATTGATTAAAGAATTTGGAAATGGCTACCCAACTTTCATGCAAACAGAAGCTTGGCTTAGAAAGGAACTGCAAACTGCATTGGCTTCATGGACTCAACTTAGACATGATACAATATTATATGCAAAGCAGAGCTATACACCTTATGCTGTTTCAGTGCCACCAAAAGTTGGAGGGTATGTGGAGGCGGTGCCGGAGTTTTATGCTAGGATGAGGGCGTTGGTAAATATGACGAAAGAGGGCTTGAAAAAATTTGGTGTAATAAATGAAACAGAGGAAAAGAGATTGCAGGCAATGGAAAAAATGCTTGGAAAATTATATGAAATATCATTGAAGGAATTGGAAGGAGATGTGCTGAGCAGTGAAGATGAATATTATATAAGCATGTTTCCTGAGCATATTGAAGAAATTACCGCAGGCATAGATGAAAAAACTAAAAGCACAGTGCTTGTTGCCGATGTTCATACAGATACAAATACTAAGCAGTGTTTGGAGGAAGGTGTTGGATATCTCGATTTGATACTGGTGGCATATAAAACAAAGGAAATACATATTGGAGCCGGAGTAACACTAAGCTACTATGAATTTAAGCAGCCTATGGAGCAACGCCTAACAGATGAGGAATGGAAAGAAATTTTGGAGAATCCTCCACCGCGCCCAGCATGGATTTCTTCCTTCTTCATTCCAGAGTAGCATGCCTTCTTTTCATACTTTCTTCATTTTCTCCTTTTCTCGCCATTAACTCTGCAACAATTCCATCAAGAAAAATCCATGCTGATGCTTCAAATAAAGTGCCTAATGGGGCTAAATCAGCTTTCTTTTCCTTTGGCTTTAAAATTACAACTAAATCTGCAAATCTTGCTATGTGAGAATCAGGATTGGCGGTGATGGAAATAATTTTTGCTCCCAAACGGCGGGCAATTTCTGCAGTCATTGCAACAGGTATTGTTTCTCCGGAGCCAGAAATTAAAACAACTAAATCTCCTTTTTTAACCGGTTTAGTTATTGTTTCGCCTATAACAAATGTTGGAAATCCTAAGTGGACAAGTCTAATTGCAAATGCCTTTCCAACTAATCCGCTTCTCCCTGCACCATAAACGAATATGTTGTTTGCCTGGAAGAAATAGTTTATAATTTCCTCTATCTTTTCTTCTTCAATTTCTTCAAGTATTTTGGAAATTTGTTCATCAATATGTTTTATTGCTTCCTTAAACTTCATTTCATCATTTCCATAGCTCTATCTAACAAAATCTGGGCATACACAGCATCATGTTCCACAACAGGAGATTCGGATATTATTGTTACATCATAATCATTCTCCAGTATACATTCCATGAGTTTAATAACTGGCATATCCCCCTTTTTTATAGGAACATGATATTTCTCTCCCTCCTTGTCATATTTCACGCCAGATAAATGTATCAAATAATGATTTAAGTTTAGCTCTTCAACAGCATCAAATACACGCTGAAAATCTTCTTTTTCTTTTAGACAGCCATTTCCCCTTGCATGAATATGTCCCATATCCAGAACTGGAACTGTTCCTCTCACTCTTTTACAAACCTCCACTATCTCATCTAAGCTACCAAAAACTTCTTTCTTTCCCATTGTCTCCAAACCAATAGGCACTTCTATACCTCTCTTTTTCATCCTGTTTCTTATTTCTCTCAAATTCTTTACTATTCTCCGCATTGTTTCTTTCTTTGATAAATTTCCATAAAAGCCAAGGTGGGTTGTCATTATTCTTGCTCCCATTAAATGAGCAAGATACATAGATTGCTCTATTTTTTCCCTGCTCATTTTCACATTTCTTTTATCTCCGGCTAAATTTATATAATAGGGAGCATGAACATAAAGTGCAATATCGCATTTCTTCGCCGCCTTCTTTATTTCTTTTGCTTCTTCAGGCGAAATAAATCCACGGGCAAATCTTATTTCCATTGCAGATAAGCCAAGGCATCTAGTATAAACTATCCCATCTATGTTCGTTCTTTCTTTACACGAAAGAGGTATTCCAGCCGGACCTATTCTTATCACAGAATTTTTGAAATATGTTTGCCTTAATATAAATTTCTAATTG
>CAZBXJ010000127.1:0-3635 GCA_964495775.1 uncultured Thermoplasmatales archaeon
TATATTGTCTTTCCTGTTGTTGGTGAGCTATAAGTAGCTGGAATAGGTTCATTGCATCCTCCAAGATGTTTTGCCATGGGTTGTATTGCTGGAGGTGCACATGGTAAATCAATCGCTGGGTTCATTTCAATTTCTGGATCATTTAATTCTTCTTCTAATGGAGGGTTCTCAGATTGTGTAGTTTTTGGCATTGCAAACAGAGATATTACTAAAATTGCACATAGTAGGAAGGTATTAAATTTTTTCATATTACCTCCTCCAAAAAAGTAATACATATTTCTTTTTAAAGTTTGTGATAGACAATAACAATCGTGAAATTAATTAGCACATTGTATAATGAGTTTTTGAGTAATATAAAAATTTGTAAGCAACTCGTTTATTATTCTACAATAAGATTTTCCTCCAGCTTGTTATCTGTAGCCAGCAGGAATTCCTTGCTCATGTGCAAGCAATTAACAGGACAAACATCATTGCATTGACTGCAGAAAATGCAACGTCCTACATAAATTCTAATCTTCTTTTCTTCCTCTTTAAATTCTATAGCTTTTGCTGGACAAACTTTTATGCAACTTCTGCATCCTATACATTTTTCCCTTTCATAAACAATTTTTCCTCTAAACCATTCTGGCAACTCTACTGGAGGATTTATTTTTGCTTTTCCTTCTTCAACAGCTTTCAAAAATTTTTTGATGCTTTTGGGAGCGTATTTGGCAGGAAATAGATTTGTGTATGGTTTGCTCAGCATTTGCTTCAATAACTGACTCAACATTGGGAACATTTTACCACCACCCCAACTCAATATTGAATTGATTATCCCACATTAACAAAACCAAGCCTAGCAAAGCAATTAAAGTTATGGTAATCCAATAAACTGTTACAACCTGTGTAATTCTTAACCTTGCCATTCCAGCTCTCACCAAAGTTATTGAAAACAGCATAACCAAAAATACTTTGAGCAGGAAGAAAAGAAAATCAATGATAAATACTGCAATCCATGAATAGCTTCCAAGAAAATCAAAACTTATGTATTGTTTAAGCAAAGGCGTAATATTATATGGGAAGAATAATGCTATTATCAGAGATGCCATTGCAAAAATGCGCACTCCATCAGCTATATAGAATAAGGCTAAATTCCTCCCGGAATATTCTGCCAGCAAACCATGGGCTATTTCAGTTTCAGCCTCTGCAACATCAAATGGTATTTTTGCAAGCTCTCCAGGTGTAACAACAACTAATGCAAATAATAAAATTAAGGCCCCTATAAGCCCGAGTAAGCCCACATTCTCCCAAATTGGATGCTGAGAAATGAAATACAAACTGAAAACATCCCCTCCTATTTTTTCATTTAATTTCCATGCCAAAGCTATTATAATAACTGCTAAAGGAAATTCATATGATGCCATTGTAACCATTTCCCTCTGGGCGCCAACCGTCGCAAAGGGTGAGCCTGAAGCAAATCCTCCAGCAACCATGGCTAAGGCGGGAATTATAAATATGTAGAGCACGAGAATAACATCTCCATGTCCATATAACAATGGCTTAGCACCAGCTATTGGAATATATAGTAGCAGGAGGATGGAAGCTGTTAAGCATATAATTGGTGCCAAATTGTACATCCATTTTACAGCATTCTCTGGCACTACAGTTTCTTTATTCATTAGCTTTACTGTATCTAAAAATGGCTGTCTTATTGGTGGACCAACTCTTCCTTGCATTCTCGCTACCAATTTCCTGTCTATACCTTTAAATAATAAGCCAAAGAAAATTGCTATTAAAGCCAATATTATGCTACCTACAACCGTCTTCAATAATAATGCTCCTATCATCTCATTAACCTCCTTGTCTTTTGAACAGATAGCTTGTGCAAATCATTTGCGGTAAGCGTTTTTTCTCTTCCATCTTCAACAACAATAACTCTATTTGTGCAGGACACGCACGGATCTATGGAAGCAGCAACAATTGGAATATCTGCAATTTGCATATCTAAAAGCATTGGGCGCCATGATAAAATGTTTATATATGTTGGAGCTCTAACTTTCCAAGCATAAAAATATTCAAAGCCTGATTTAAGCTTTACATAATGAATATCCTCTCCTCTTGGAGCTTCATGCCTTCCTATTGCCTCTCCCTCTGCCTTCTTTATCTGGTTTATTAACTTAATAATTTTTGGCTCTGCCAGTATATCGCCAGAAGGCATTTCATCCAAAGCTTGCTCAATTATCTCTATGGATTGCTTTACTTCTAAAAGTCTAACTACAATTCTGTCATAAGTATCTCCTATTGTCTCGCCAGTAAGCATGTCAGGAGTGATGGCTTTAACTTCAAAATCCGGGTAAGCAAAATATGGCATATCTTGGCGGACGTCTTTTTTAACTCCGCTTGCTCTTGCTGTAGGGCCAACAGCAGCCAGTTTTAAAGCATCTTCTTTTGTCAAAATTCCTATTTCTCTTGTCCTCATTTTTATCGTTTTGTCTTCCAGGAAAAGCTTCGCAAGTTTTCCAAAAGCTTCCTTGTAGTATTCAAGCATTTTCTTTATCTTTGGTACATGCTCTTCCTTTATATCCCTCCTCACACCTCCATACATCATTATTGCTTTTGTAACTCTGTTTCCATTGATTAGCTCTAGAATATCCATTACCTTTTCCCTAACAGCCCATACATAATGAAGCAAGGAATCAAAACCAAGTTCATGGGCGGCAACACCAGCCCAGAGCAAATGACTGTGAATTCTTTCCAATTCGGCTTGTATTACCCTAATATACTGAGCTCTTTCTGGGACTTCTATTCCAGCAATTTCTTCTACAGCCATTATTAAGCAGGCTGGATGACAAATGTTACATATTCCACATATTCTTTCTGCCAAATAAATACTTTGGACTGGATTGTTTCTATTCATCCCAAGCCATTCTATTCCTCGATGATTCTGACTACAGATAACATCTACATCTACAATTCTTTCTCCTTCAATCGTGCATTTTATCATTATTGGCTCTTTCAAAGCTGGATGTATTGGACCAACTGGAATTTCATATTTCATTTGGCTCCCTCCTTCCATGTTTCATATAACTTATTTGTTTCTTTTACACCAGTTTCATCTCTTCTCCACGGATATACACCATCTGGGAAATCTTTTGTTAAGAATAGATGACGCTTATCTGCCAATTCTTCAAATTCAACTCCCACCATTTCCCTTATCTCTCTTTCTGAAAATATTGCAGCAGGAACCAAATTAGTTATTGATTTTATATTTAAATCATTCTTTGGCAATGCTACTTGAAATGTAATTGCAAATTCTTCAAGCAATTTTCCATAACCAAGAGTGAAATGATAATTCAGAATAATTTCATCTCCTTCATCACTTGCAGAAATTATACTAAAGTGTGGATATTCTTCTGCTATTTCCATCAAAAATTCTACTGCCTCTCTTATCTTTTCCTTATTAACTTTAATCCATAGGCTTTTTCTCTTCACTTTATTTTTAACTCCAGCTTCTTTCTCCTGCAATTTTGCCTCATATCCTTCCTGCTGGAATTTCTGCATTACTTCCTCAGCATTCATTTCTTCTCAACCTCCTCCAAATATTCCCATGCTTTTGCGACGCCTTGTATTATTGCTTCTGGGCGCGGTGGACAACC
>CAZBXJ010000128.1:0-3547 GCA_964495775.1 uncultured Thermoplasmatales archaeon
TGCAGGAGCTGTAGCTGTGGATAAAATAGAATTATACATAATAAATCCATTTCCTGCTCCTTCCACTTCCTTCCCCGGAAGTTAAGCCCGCCGCGTATTGCCTCGTTGGCAAGCGAGCCCGTGGGAAAGGCGGTATGCTGTCAAGCTTTTTTCGTTTTTATTTTCTTTATTTTTATATCTAACAGATTAAAAGAAAAAGAGAAAAGATTAATAGACGGTGAATATTGTAATATAACATGGTAAAGGAAATCATATTTCTTGTCGAGGAAGCAGAAGAAGGCGGATATATAGCTAGAGCTTTAGGATATTCTATTTTTACTGAAGCTGAAAATATTGAAGAGTTAAAGAAAATGATTGTAGATGCTGTAAAATGCCATTTTGATGAAAAAGATATGCCTTCCTTAATAAGAATGCATATTGTTAAGGATGAAGTGATTACAATATGAAACTACCTCGTGATATTGGTGGAGAAGATTTAATAAAATTATTGACAAAATTTGGATATAAAGTTGTTAGACAAACTGGAAGCATATTAGATTGAAGAGCGAGATAATGGGAAAACCCATTTTATTACAATTCCTCTTCATAAACCATTAAAACTCGGCACATTAAATAATATTTTATCTGATATTGCAGAATATCTCAAAATAAATAAAAAAGAGCTGATTGAAAAATTGTTTGGATAAATAGTCAAGCTCTTGCAATATCGCCAGTTTCTGGCTAATGGGAAAAATAAATGAAAAAGAACCCATTTTCCAAATTCAGGCATAAATGCTTTTATATTTCTTACTAATATTCAAGCAATGAAAACGTATGTTACAATAATTTTCAGCAGCGAGGGAGCAAAACCTTCGGAAGTTAAAAACAGATTGCTGGAACTTGGGTTAAAAGCTGTAAAAGGAAGCTATGATTTTGTCTATGAATGGGATAGAGAGCCGGACATAGATACATTATTATGGTTTGCAGATAAAATACAGGAAGCATTAAAAGGAACAGATGTTATGTTTTCTTTAGAGACTGTATAGCTTTTTTAAATACACCCATTAAGGAATGGTATTCCCATTTTGAAAGCATTGCCCTTCCTATAACTCGTCTGAACAAA
This sequence comes from uncultured Thermoplasmatales archaeon, assembly GCA_964495775.1. GTDB lineage: Archaea > Thermoplasmatota > E2 > UBA202 > JdFR-43 > JAPDJP01. Next base: position 1,103 of record CAZBXJ010000128.1, read on the forward strand.
ATTTTTGTATTTTCTTTTTTGTGCTCAGGATAATTTATTGCATCTAATAGCTTTTCGAAAAATTCATACAATTTTTCTTTTTCTTTGCCATCTGCAAGATTAATTTCAACTGGATTATATTTGCTTACAAAAAGCTCATAAAGAACAATACAAACAGCATGAGAAAGATTTAATGAAGGATATTCATCGCTCGTAGGAATTTTAACCAATAAATCGCATTTCTTTATTTCTTCATTTAATAATCCATAATCTTCTCTTCCAAAAGCAATTCCTATTTTCCCATCCAGCTTATAAATTTCTTTTGCAAACTGCCTTGCTGTAAATGCCTTCCTTAAATGATGTTTATCATCTTTGCTTTCTATGGAAGAAGTGCCTACAACATAATCCATTTTTTTAACTACTTCATCAAAATTATCGTAAACTTTTGCTTTTTCAATGATATCATAAGCATGCATTGCAAATTTTATGCAATCCTCATCATCTAAAGAAAATTTGGGAGAAACAAGAATAAGATTTGAAAACCCAAAGTTTTTCATAACTCTTGCTACTGAGCCTGCATTGCCTGCGTATTTTGGCTCCACCAGGATTATATAGAATTCCATTTACAAACTGAAAATATAAAGGAATATGGTATCACTTTCTTGCTTTAACCCTGCTTTGTTATAAGCAACTACTTGCAAATACTTCCATCCTATATCTCCTCTCCACAGCCATTCATATGGCTCCATTTTATCTATGCTCTGCTGAATGCCATCCACATAAAATGAAACGTTATCTATGCCAGAATGGCTGTCATATGCAACTGCTCTTACAGCAATCCAGCCTATTACTATTGTATTTCCGCTGGCAAGAGGCCATATTTCACGGTTGAACAAATACAAATATCCTTGAACAGGTCTTTGTATATATACAGAGGGCTCTGTTTTATCAATTTTCACCGTAATGTTTTTAATGTCTTCAACAGCTCCTCTATCATCCTCACTATAAAACTCCACCAAATGCTCTCCATCACTGCTTATGGTAAATGTCCCTGTATATGTAATCCAGCTACCTCCATCAATTCTATACTTTGTATATAAGATTGCATCTCCGTCTGGATCGGTTGCATACAATGAAACATTTACACTACTTACATACCATCCATTTTTTCCATTAGGCGAGGAAGGAGAAAGAGATGCGGTTGTTACCGGAGGATTATTGACTGGACCAATTGTAACTACAAGATATGGACTCCATCCGCTTTCTGCTCCTTTATCATCTTTTGCTTTAGCTCTTATGTAATAAGTGCCAGGGCTATTCCATTTATGACTTGCTGTCGCTATCGCTCCCGATGCAAATGGACCAATCCATCCACTTGTCGTGCCATCTCCCCAGTCAAAGAGGTAATATATGTTATCTCCCTCCGGATCAGTGGTGGAGGTTGTATATGTATATGTTACGCATGCATAACCAGAAGATGGCCCAGATGGTTTTGATGGCGTAGCTGGGGGATTATTTCCTGTTGTTATGGTGAAATGATAAACAGAGCTTTTTATGGCGTTACCCAACAAATCTTTTGCATAAATTGTAAAATCGTATGTCCCTACTATGTTGTAAATCTCATTTCTGTAATAAGTAGTGCATGGGGAATAAATCATTGTAAAGTTTGCAAATGAGCCATCAGGATAATAAACTTCCAAATAAACATCATCTACTCCCACATCGCTATCAACAACGCAACAACTTATATTTACATATCCTCCTACTACTTGGCTAGATGGATTTGCATTTATTGAAGTAATAGATGGAGGAGCGTTATCGACAATTAAAGTTTCATTATTTATTGATTCAACATTTCCAGCATTATCCTCACTATAAAATTCAATGTAATTCTTCCCCTCTTTCTTTAAGGAAAATGCGCCAGAATAAATGAAGAAATTATTTCCTATCCCCATACCTGTTCCTGGAGCAGGATGCCAGCTTCCATTCCATATTCTATAATATGTTGTTTTAACATCCGCAACATTGTCGGAAGCACTCAATGAAATAACAGAAGAAGATGTAACATAGTTTCCATATGAAGGAGAGGCTGAAAGCGTTGTTGAAGGAGGAGTTGTATCTATGGCAATATATTCATCTGCTGTTGTTTTTGTTTCAGTATTGCCTGCATTATCTTCAGCTATGCAATAGAATTCGTAATACCCATCTCCATAGGGAGCATTAAAGTTCCATTGCCATGGACTTGATGTATCTGTTGCAAAAGCAGTCCATGAGCCCCATGTAGCATTGTCTGTGCTATATCTGTAATATAATGTAACTTGCTTAACCCCCGCCAAAGCATCAGAAGCGGAAGCAGTTGTTATAACTGGCAGAGAGGTATACCAATATGCCATTGAATCTATGGAGGAAGATGGAGGTGTTGCATCATAGCCAGCAATTTCATCTGCTGTTGTCTTTGTTTCAGTA
>CAZBXJ010000129.1:0-3530 GCA_964495775.1 uncultured Thermoplasmatales archaeon
TTCTATTTCTTTTCCCTCCATTTCCTTTATTGGAATATTTATTGCACTTCCTATTAAGGAAAGGAAAAGGAGGAAATATGCTACAAAAGGAGGGATTCCGAGCTTATAAAAAGCTAAAGGAATGCCAAACATAAATAAAAAGAGTAGGGAGAAAATCAAAATAAAGAAGAAAAAGAAGAATGAAAATGCATATGGAATGAAAACATAATCTCTCATATTTTCCAGTACTCCTTCATTTTTTTCTTTAATTCCTGCAAAACATCATTGCAATCTTTTCCCTTAGCTTCATCCTCAAAATTTATAGGATTGCCAACCAAATGACTTATCTCTTTTGCAACACATTTTGGCAAATATTCCAAATTGTAGCCACCTTCAAGGCAACAAATTATTCTATTTTGCACTTCTTTAAAATAATCTATAAACTTTCCAAAGAAATTTACTGTTAATTCCATTTCTCCTAAATAATCTGCATGATGACTATCAAATCCTGCAGAAATTAAAATGAAATCTGGTGAGAATTCTTCTGCTATTGGAATAAAAATTTCCTGTAAAAGCTTTTCAATGCATTCATCACCAACCCCGTGAGGGAGAGGAGCATTTACTGTATATCCCTCTCCATCTTTCCGTCCGACTTCATTTATTAATCCAGTCATTGGATAATGAGGATATAAATGGATTGATTGGTAAAGCACATCATTTCTTGAATAAAATATTTCTTGGGTGCCATTGCCATGATGGACATCATGGTCAAAAATCAAAATTTTATAACCTCTCTCCGCCAAAAAATTCGATGCTATGGCAATGTTGTTAAAAATGCAGAAACCCATTGATTTTTTACTCGTAGCATGATGCCCAGGAGGGCGAATTAAGCAGAATGCATTGCCTCCCTTTTCCATCACAAGTTTGCATGCTTTAATGACGCCACCTGCAGCCAGCTTGGCAATTTCATATGAATACTCATTTGTATATGTGTCCATATCAAGCCACCCTATATTTTTTGCTCTTTCAATCATTTCTTTGCTATGAACTTTTGCAATTTCCTCCTCATTAGCTTTTTCTGGCTCAACAAACTCTAAATTTTCATAAAATGGCATTTTTTTAAGGAAGCTTATAATTGCCTTTAGCCTATTTGCATTTTCCGGATGGCTTGGATTGTCATGCAAAAGATAATCATCGGAATATATGATGAATGTCATAAATGAGAAATGGAATTGCCTATAAAAAATTGAAGGAAAAATGAAAGAGAATACCATGCAATAATTCTCTTCATGGGTTTTCTTAATGCTCTAATAATAGCTTAGCAGATCAATATAAGATAAATAATGCTTAAGCTTATTATGAAGAATGGAATGGAATACTTGTGGAATTCAATAAAAATTTGTTTATTACTTAGCCTTAAAGCAATAATATTTGCCAAAGATGCAAATATAAATCCATTTCCTCCAACATTTACACCATATGCAATTTTAGGCCAATCATTAGAAAAATTTGAAATGAAAATAGTTGCAGGAACATTGCTCATGAATTGAGAAAGAAAAGCAGAAAGCAAGAAATGATTTATGCTAATCTTCTGCATAATTTGCTTTATTAACCAGAGATTTGAAACACATTGAAAGTCAACGAAAATTAGAATAAAAAGGAATAAGAGGAGCCAATCTGAATTTTTAATGACTGATGGAAAAAGAATGAGATAGAAGAGAAAGAAGATGGGTAGTAAATAAAAAATATAGTCAATTTGTAAGAAAATAAGATATGTTATTAAGAAAAGAAGATATTGCAAGCAATTTTTCTATATGTGCCTGCTTCCTCTGCTTTTCCAACTTCTTATTTTTAAAGGAGATAAATGTAAACATGAAAAGCAGAAGAAGTAAAATAGAAGTAAGAGGGAAAAGTTTTATGATGAAAGATAAAAAAGAAATGCCCCATTTTTGCCATATGAAAATATTCTGTGGGTTGCCTATGGGTGTTAATGAAGAACCAACATTTGCAGAGATAGCTTCAAAAATAATTAATTTTGAAACATCTCTGTTTAACAAATTTTGCATTCCAAGCGTCAAAGGCACAACAACAAAAAGAGCAACATCATTTGTTAAAAAAGAGGAGAAGAAGGCGGTGAGGAGAATTAAAAAGAAAGCAAGCTTTCTTTCTGTGTTCATATGGGAAAGAATTTTTTCTGAAAACATATGCAATAAACCGCTTTCTTTCAATCCAGTTGAAATTAGAAGCAAGCCAGCTAAAATAGCAATAGTTTTCCAATGAACAAAATAAGGATATTCCTTAATTTGATAAGGTGATATTAATGATAAAATGAATAAGAGGATAAGAAGAGAAATAAGCAAAGCTTCCTCCTTAATTTTTTTCCTATAATTCATTTAATTCCTACCACTCCATATACACTCTCTCCTGGAAATGATAATCTGTTGTTTTTTATTTCAAATAATCCTTTTATCTCAACCTTAAAATGCATTTTCATAAAATTGAGTATAGCATCAATATCCAAATGTTTTATGTTTTTTCTTATATACCCTCCCTTTTCATATCTTTGTTTAAAATAAGGTGAAGAGGTATTGAGTAATATGGCAACAAGTTTGCCACCCTTTTTTAAAACTCTATATGCTTCATCTATAGCTTTTTTGTAATCTTCAATAAATTCTAAAGATGTTATAAATATTACAGTATCAATGGAAGAATTTTTGAATGGCAAAGCCATAGCATTGGCTTTAATAATGTTTATCCTTTCCTTTGCAATTAAAAGCATTTCATCATCAATTTCAATTCCTATTATCTCTGCATTAGATATTTCTTTTATCCTTTCCTCAATTATTCCCGTCCCACACCCTATGCTTAATGCAATTCCTTTTGCATGATTTGCAATAAATTTTGCTTCTACTTCCAGAATTTTCTTACCCAATGGCGAAGAAAAGAAATCATCATATTTCATATTTCCACTATCTTTCCCGCCATACATTCTATAGCATTTGGAAAAGATTCTATTTGTTTCTTTAGCTTTGTGCAATGGCATGGCATTACCAGCTTATAATTTTTAAGTAAATCAATCTCCTCAAAATCATGAAATCCACCTATTATTCCATATATTTTACCATATTCCTCCGCTATTCTTATTACGTTTTTTAAGCCATTATGGCTGCACCCAGTAAATATTACGAGTTTATCTCCATTCCTAACAATTAAAGATTGTTCACCATTTATTTCACCTGTTGAAATGAAATTTGGCAGAAATTCCTCTTTACCTACCTTTATCCCCTTCAAATTTGATGAAGGAGGAACATAAATTTTTCCATTAAATTTTAATTCTTTTAGCCCTCCAGCATGGTCCCAGTGGCTGTGAGATATAAAAATAGCATCTATACTATCCATTTTTATTCCTAGCTTTTCCATATTATGCTTCAATATGCTATATCTTCCGCCAGTATCAAAGATCAAATTTAAGTTATGTTCAATTAAGCAGGAAAAGCCCCATGCCGATTTAAAGCCAGGCATAGCCTTATTATCATAAACAATTTTTATCT
>CAZBXJ010000130.1:0-3518 GCA_964495775.1 uncultured Thermoplasmatales archaeon
AATTACTTGCAGTTGGTCAGTGTCTGCTTAATAGAGAGGAAATGATGGATTTTGAAAGAGGAGTAGCTGTAAAGACGAGAGAAGCTGGAGTAAGCTAAATTGCATGCATTCCCACAATGCCTGGCTCCATCGCCATGGGCTCATTCCATGCATGCAATGGATTCCATATTCTCAAGCAAGGATCGCCGAAATAACAAACATTCTCACATATATCCCACCACCATTCTTTTGTTAAATAGCAAATGCCTACATGCCTCATTGCCTTTTCATAAGCTTCTCCAGCCGTATAGCCCAGTGCCAAATATCTTGCAAACATTTCTACAGCAAAATTACAATACCATGAAGTAAGCCATGGATCTATAATTTGGAAGACTGAGCCATGTCTTATTAATGCCAAATGTAAATAGGTAGCTGCTATAAAGCAAGATATGCCAGCATTTATTCCGCAGGAATGCAAATTATCTAAAGCTTCATCTATATCATATCCTGTCTTTGTTTCTGTAGCTACTTGCTGCAAAATTGCGATAACTACTCCATCTCCATGTAAAGCTGTTCTCCAATCCCATCCCAAAAATTTATCCATAACGATAACATCTGGATCTGCAGTAGAGCCTGTCTGGAAAATCTGTGTATCTCTATCTGTAAATGGAATTCCCCATCTGAATAAAGCTTGTCTCCATATTCCAAATTCGTATCCTCTCCAAGGATTTGGTTCGGTATTTATTTTCTTTTCTTCAAGAATTCTTTTTACTCCCGGCACATCTTTAAGGTAATAGAATATCTTTGTCCAGTTTGCATCTGGATCCCAAAAGCCGACAACGCCAGAGTTTGCATGTGAAGCATGCATTCCCTCAAACCACATTATTGCACCTCTATTCAAATTTTCCATTGTTGCTGAAAAGTTTGTTATAAATGCATTGCTATAGCCAAGCTTCTTTAAATAGAAAGGAACTACTTCGGAAGTGCTCATATCTGGCCAGTAAGCCCCCATTTTATCTGTTACTCCTTCATCAATAGGATTTGGAGAGGGAGTAACATATGGAGTTATTCCATCTCTTGTTGTGTATAGACACCCCCAGTACTTGCTAGCTTCTTTATTAAACTCATGGCAATATGAAACCCATGTTTGCAGAACTGGATAAACAAAATGCTCTTCTTTACTCGGCTTTATTATATGCAACTTTCCCAAAGCATCTCTTTTGCTTTTGCTTCCATTTATTAGCATTATCCCATTGGGATTTAAAGCAGGATTCTGGAAAATTAATGCTGGATAAAATACACTTCTTGCCACCCAATAACTTGTGTCCACAGGAGAGCCCATTATTCTCCCTGAATTTGCCTTTCCTACAAAAGCTCTGTCCCATCCTATGCCAATGTCAAACTGTCCAGCTACAGTTATTATATTCTCATGTCCTTCCTTATCTAAGCCCAATGAAGAGATGAAATCATAAACTTGCTCTGCCATTAAATACATACATGCCACAGAAGGAGGAAGCCTTGCTCTAGAGTCACGTTTCCAGAAATCAGTTATCCAGCTCGTTGCCTCGCTCAGCTTTTCATGTGCTTCAACAACAAATAAAGCGCTTCCATGATGAGCTGCTATGTAGGTGGCGGGTCCAATATACAATGCTTTTTCTTTATCTCCTTTTGGTGTGAGTTCTTCAGCAAGCCAGTAAGTCCATGGGCTAACTGTAGTGAAAACTATGTCGTTGCTTTGCGTTATTTCATAGATTCTTTGATAGGCTTCCATTAAACTTAAATTCTCAACATCTCCAAATTTTGATAGCTCTTCCAGAAGCTCTTCATTTCCTTCAACAATATAAATTTTCTTTGCTCCCAAACTTCTTATAGCCTGATTTGTAACATATGGCACTTCATTTTCCTTTACATATAGCAAGGGAGCGTCATGCAATGAGGCAAGTATCGCTGCTTGGGCGCATGAGGCAAATGATTTTACTTGCCTTTCATCTATTTCTTCCCATTCATAATCTATTTTGAAGTTTAATCCAGTTGCATTTTCCATTACAAATATGCATATGCTATAGTTGCTTTCCCCAAGCTCATCAAAATGCATTTCTATTTTGCCATTTCCTTTATATGGCTTGTAGGCAATTTTTGTTGAAGAGAGAAGCAAGGCACCAAATGAAATGTTTTTGTTGCATTCAATGGTAATATTGACGTTTCTTGCTAAATTAATTGGAGGTAAGGAAATTTCCTTTCCTGGATATAAAGTAATTTTTGCATCATATTTCCTCCCTTTTTTAAATAAGCTATTAACCATATTTTTCATTATCCCAAAGTTTTCTGTTGGCATATTTGTTAAGCCAATTTCCCATGTTCCATAATTAAAAACATATGATTCCACTTTTTCATATGTTCCAGCCAAAGCATTCCAGTTTTCAGAGGCATCAACCATTCCTAATGCATCATCATAAAGTTGCAAATCAATGTCAATTCCTCTAAGCAAAGGATTCCATTCAACGAGAACTTCAACATATTTATATGGTTCCTCTATTGTAAAATTCTCATAAACCCCTCCTATGCCTTCAGGCTCGGCCACCTCCACTATTTTCCTTCCCACTGTTGCTTGATTTATAATGCAATTTGCTGTACCTTTTATCTTTTGCATGCTTTCGAAATCTCCTGCTACTGCAACAAAAACCTCATTATTCATTAACCAGTGCTTTGTAGCAATTCTGGAAGCAAGCTCATAAATATCTGTTGAATTTATGTAAGAATATTTTGCATTCCAGTTGGTGGCGTTGCAATTTATAAGCTCAATCTCCAAATTTTTGCAATATCCAAGCCAGTCCTCCATGAAATATTTTATTCCCTGCGAGGCATTTAAAGCAAGTTCCTTTTTACTGTTGATTTCTCTTTTTTCATAAAACAAAAGAGGATAGGAATATATTTTCCCTTCATGATAAAAAGTGCTAGCTGGAATCATTGCAAGATATGCATAATCATCAAGATAGCTGTTTTCATCAAATCCTACAAAAGCAACTTTTTTAACTGGTATAACTTCCCTCCATGACACTCCATTGAATCCTTCGTTAGCAAAACTTTCTACTTCTCCTCCTTCAATGAAAAATATGCCAGACAATGCAAAGGCAAGAGCTAAAACTAAAAACTTTCTGAGCATGTTTCTAAATGAAATTTCCAATAAAATATTTGCTGTGAAGTTACATTAGCAAAGTAAAATAGAAAAAACAGTTTCTATGAAAAGGCTAATTCTATATTAGAGCTTCATATTCCTTTCTTTGATAGCATCAGAAACTGGATTACCAAAATAAATGAAAATGCACCGTTGTTATTGCATTGTGCAATATGCTAACATTTTATTCATCACATATTCCTTATGCAATTGCACTTTGGGGCTGTCAAGAATTTGAAAATTTAAAAAAATAAGAAGAGTCTGGGCTGCAACATCCATTGATGTAATAAGATTCATCAAAAGTTTCTTGGCTTAAAAATGAGCATGAAACATTTGGAGAAAGAAATGCTATAGAAGGATGGTT